>JAFGDJ010000033.1 GCA_016932135.1 Spirochaetales bacterium
AGTTCTTTATCATTTATCCATCTCCCCCAGCCCTATCAACGGACACTCCGCTCTTCTCTGCTCCCTTCGCTAACTCTTTAAAAGACCTGACTGTTGCTCATTGATCCTGAGGACACAGTCCTACATTCACCCTGTATCACAGGGCGGACTATCAGAATATCAATTTATTCGTCCTGTGTCAATAAGCCAACAGTTTATTTTTTCAATCGACATGAGCCGATCGTCCGATTCCCGCTGTTGTGCAGGAACGATGCCAACAATATAGAATAACGGAGAAGGTGTCAAGTAATATGAGAAAAAAAGAATAAAAAAAGATTAAAATAACGTAAACAGTCAGAAAGACAACAATCGCTCGGCAAGCTCGGCAAAGCCGTAACTGCCTTCACCGGAAGTAATAAAAGCCGGTTTAACTTTCATGGACGGGAGAAAATTTCGGATATTCCCCACTCCGCAGCTTAAAGGAAAAAAGGCGAACATCGGTTCATCGTTGGGGGAATCTCCCACAAAAAGAACATCCGAGGTCATATTTGCCTCCGGATATCGTTGGGAGAAGAAGATCTGTGTCATGGAAAGCTTGTCATAATCACCGAACCAGGCATTCACGTGAATGGAACTTATCTTCGCCCGGGCTCCTTCCGCTTCACAGGCCTTTTTAATGCCATCGGCGGCTTGATCGTCCAGCAGCGGCGGCTCCTCCCGGTAATCCACGGCCAGGTCGAAAAGACGGCTAAATTGATCCGCCGCGATCCGGCTCTCCGGTACTGCCCGGTGTACCCGTTCCCAGAGCCCATCGAGCCGATCCTTCACTCCCTCCCGGTCCGCCAGGGGGTGGTACATCCTTTTCATCCGGTTTTCTTCCATATAAAACGCGAAAGCCCCGTTTTCCCCGATAACCCCGGCTACAGGCCAGAATCGGGCGATCAGGTCGCACCACCCGGCGGGCCGCCCGGTAACCGGGATAACCCGCATGCCGGATCGGGACAGGTTCCACAGGGCGGTATAGGCTTCGGGGAGGAGTTTCCCGCGGTAGGTCATGGTGTCGTCGATATCGGTGAGAAGAAAAGAAACCTTCCCGGCTTCCTGAGCCGTCAGGGTCTCCAGGGGTATCAATCCTTAATCTCCGTTGGAAGGGGTGGAAAGCCGCAGCGCTCTGACAGCGTAGGTGGCGAAAGAAGCCATGGATGAAAAAGCGGCCAGAAGAAAGATATACAGGGCAACTTTCTTCAGAATATCCACCACATCGCCGGGCACACCGAAGCGGCTCAAGGCGACAATGGCAACCCCGGCGATTCCGGCAATATTGTACACCACCGCCTTCAGCTTTCCCCAGATACTGGCGGCCAAAGCCACACCTTGACGAATCATCAGCAGGCGGAGGAAGGTCATGGCCAATTCACGGTAAATGAGAAGGGTAAAAATCCACAACGGCATGAAGCCGGTGCCGGTAAAACAGATAAAAAAGGTCATCCGGCTCATGACATCGGCGAAGGGATCTAAAACTTTGCCGAGATCCGTTACCAACCCCTGTTTCCTGGCAATGGCGCCGTCGAGAACATCGGTTACTTCCTGAACGATAAAAAGAACTATCAGCAGTACGGCGGAGAGAAAAAATCCTTTTCCGGTCCACAGGGGAAAAAACCAGACCACAAAAAAAACCGGCGACAGTACTATGCGAAGAACTGTCAGCCTGGTAGGTACATTCATGGAGAAACCTTAATTCTTTCCACTGTCCTGTGTCAACACCAGGGGGATATCCGAAAGGTCACTTTTCAGTGAAAGACCCGCATCTTTGGAGAAACGCAGGGTATAGGCGCCGAACCGGTCGGGGAAAAAGGGTTCGGAGGTGTAGTGAAAGGAAACCCAGCCGGGAACTCGACTTAGAACAATATTTTCCATCCCCGGAGTAACACTTTCTGAATCATCGACAACACGAAAGGTGTAAAAAAGAACCTTTCGAATGAAAAACCAGGCAGGATGAACCCGCATAAAGGTCCCCCGCACTACCAGTCCGGTATTGTTGAGGGTTTGAAACACCGGAGACTCTCCGGACAAACTGATTTCAAGAGTACTCTTCTCATCAGTGGAAGAAACTACTCTCAGCTCGGCCAGATCCCCGTCGGCCGGCGCGCAGTACCAGAACTGCAAGGAAAATGCGAGAAAGATCAGCCCTGCTCCGGAGAGAATACAAAGGGGTATGCCGGCGGCCCGGCGGAACAAACCGAAAAGAAAGGCTGAAGCCGCCAGGATGCCAAAGGGGAGTAACAAGGCCGCTTCAAAAGCCCCGGAGCCGAAAAAGACACCTCCCAGAGCTGAAAGAATTGCTCCGGAAAGATACACCGGTACCAGGGCGCTGATGCCGTCTCCCTGGCCTCTCCGGCTTGCCACGGAGCCTCGAATCAGTCTGGCACCGGCAGCACCGAAGAAAATCCCGCAGAGGGCAGCGTACAGATAGAGATTGTCCGGTTCACATCCCAGACAGTTCATAGACATCGGAATATTTTTCTTCCAGGTACCGGGAGAAGGGCTCCACCGAGAGTTCCTTGCCGGTCACCTCTTTTAGGAGTTCCGTCGCGGTCTTTGACGACCCGGCCACGTGGATATTCTCCCTGAGCCAGGCGAGGATGCATCCCAGATCACCCTGTTCTATCCGACGGTCGAGGTCGGGAATTTCCTGGCGCAGCCGCTGGAAAAACTGGGCTCCGTACAGGTTGCCCAGAGCATAGGTGGGAAAATACCCGAAAGCCCCCATGGACCAGTGAATATCCTGCAGCACCCCCTCGGCATCCGAAGGGGGGACCACACCCAGGAGATCTCTCATGGCGTCGTTCCACGCCAAAGGCAGGTCGGCCACGGTCAGGTTTCCCTCTAAAAGGGCAGTTTCCAGCTCGAACCGGAGGATTATGTGCATGTTGTAGGTTACTTCATCAGCCTCCACCCGGATCAGGGACGGTTCCACCTTGTTGACCCCCCGGTAGAAGTCGTCCATATCTATCCCGCTGAGCTGTTGGGGGAAATACTCCTTCAGCCGCGGCAGGTAATGGTTCCAGAAGGCCCGGCTTCTCCCGATGAGGTTTTCCCAGGTCCTGGATTGAGATTCATGGATTCCCAGGCTTGCCCCTTGCGCGAGGATATTTCCCCGGATGTCCTGGGAATAACCCAGCTCATACAGGGCGTGACCGGTCTCGTGGATGATGCCGAAAATACTGGTTTTAAAGAAGTTTTCGTTGTACCGCGTGGTGATCCGAACGTCGTCACAGCCTAAGCTGGTGGTAAAGGGATGGGCCGACACATCCATCCGGCCTCGGGAAAGATCAAAGCCCATGTCGGCAAGAACGGTCCGACCGAAGGCTTCCTGCCGGTCTACCGGATAGGGTTTCAGCAGGAAAACATCGTCGACCTGGGGGGCTTCGGAGATCCTGGCGAGAAGTCCCTGAAGGTAGGTCCGCAAGTCCCTGAAAACCCGCCGAAGATCGGCGGTTTTCATCCAGGGCTCGTATTCATCCAGCAGAGCATCGTAGGGGTGATCCTGATAGCCTAAACACCGGGCTTTCTCCAGGTTGAGCTTGAGCAGGGTGTCCAGGTGAGGGGCGAAGGCCTGGTAGTCCTTCGCCTGCCGGGCTTTGACCCAGGCGGCCTGCGAGAGGCTGGCGGATCGGGCCAGTTCGGTAACCAATCGGGCGGGAAGTTTTACCGCCCGGGAGTATTCCCTCCATACCGCCCGCAGATACGACCGGGACACATCATCCAGGTCCCTGGTTCCACCGGGGGCATCATCACTGCAGCCCAGGTCTTCCAGCAGCTCTCCGATTTCCGGAAAGGTTATTCTATCGTGATGGAGAGCCTGGATTAGGGTTATCTGTTCGGCCCTTTCGGCTATCCCCGCTTCGGGCAGGTTTGTCTGCTGGTCCCAGCCCAAAACCGATCCGATATTGGACAGCACCATCAGTTCCCTGGTTTTGTCCTTCAGTTTGTTAAGCGACTCTTTCATATCCTTATCCTAAAGTATACTACAGAAGTTCCTTCCGGGCGATAACCTCTTTCACCGAGTCGATAAAATTCTGCAAAGGCACTCCGTTTTCCCGGTCTCCGTTTCGCTTCCGCAACGATACCGACGATTCCTGCTCTTCCCGCTCCCCTACTACCAGCATATAGGGAATCTTCTCGTTCTGGGCGTTCCGGATCTTAGCGTTCATCCGGTTGTCGGTCAGGTCCTTTTCCGCCCGAATACCCGCGGTTTTCAACGCGTCGGCTACCTGAGCCGCGTACCCTTCGAAAGCCGGGGCCACAGGAATAACCACTGCCTGTACCGGGGAAAGCCATACGGGGAAAGCGCCGCCGTAGTGTTCGACGAGCACCCCGAAAAACCGCTCCAGGGAACCCAGGAGGGCCCGATGAATCATCAGGGGACGCTTTTCCTTGCCGTCGTGGTCCACAAAAGTCATATCAAACCGTTCGGGCAGGTTGAAGTCGAACTGGATGGTAGTCATCTGCCATTCTCTGCCCAGGGCGTCCTTGATCTTCAAATCGATCTTCGGGCCGTAGAAGGCTCCGCCGCCCTCGTCCATTTCATAGGTGAGACCCTCGGCATCGATGGCTTTTTTCAGGGACTGGATAGCCCGATCCCAGTCCTCCTGGCTTCCTACGCTCTTCTCCGGTTTGGTGGCCAGGTAGGCCTTGATATCGGAAAAACCGAAATCCTTCCAGATGGAAAGGCTGAACCGAAGAACTCCGAGGATCTCTTCTTCCATCTGTTCCGGAGTACAGAACAGATGGGCGTCATCCTGGGTAAAACCGCGAACCCGGAGGAGCCCGTGAAGCACGCCGGAACGTTCGTAACGGTATACCGTTCCCAGTTCGGCCCAGCGCAGGGGCAGATCCCGGTAACTCTTCATGGAGTTTTTATAGATCAGGATGTGGAAGGGGCAGTTCATTGGTTTGATATAATAATCGCTCTTGTCCACCTCCATGGGGGCGTACATGTTCTCGTTGTAGAACCCCAGGTGCCCGGAGGTCTCCCAGAGCCAGGACTTACCCACATGGGGGGTGTAGAGCTGTTCGTACCCCCCCTCATAATGCCTCTTCCGCCAGTAATCCTCGATGGCCAGCCGAATTCTTGCCCCTTTCGGGTGCCAGTAAATGAGCCCCGGACCCGCTTCTTCATGGGTTGAAAAGAGGTCCAGTTCCCTGCCCAGTTTCCGGTGATCCCGTTTTTCCACCTCTTCCAGGTGCTGCAGGTAGAGCCGCAGGTCCTTCGGGTTTTCCCAGGCCGTGCCGTAAATCCGCTGGAGCATCTGGTTATGCTCGTCTCCCCGCCAGTAAGCCCCGGCGACGGACAGAAGCTTGAAGGCTTCGGCGTTCAGCCGGGCGGTGGATTCCACATGAGGTCCCCGGCAGAGGTCGGTGAATTTTCCCACCGTGTAGAGGGACACCTCGTCGCCCTCGGGAATAGCCTCAAGGAGCTCAATTTTATACTTCTGGCCTGCAAAAACCTCGGCGGCCTCTTTCCGGGAGACCACCCGTTTTTCAAAGGGAAGCTTCCCGGCGATGATGTTCTTCATCCGGGAGGTAATATCTTCCAGATCTTCCGGTGTCAGGGACCGGGGCAGCTCGAAATCATAGTAAAAGCCGTTATCGATGGCCGGCCCGATGGCGATCTGGGCGTCGGGAAAGATCTCCAGCACGGCGTCGGCCATGACATGGGACATGGAGTGGCGAAGAGCCAGGAGTGTATCGTCTTTCTCAGCCATGGTTTTTCTCCTTCGGGGAAAACAAAAAGCCTGAATGCCTTTCGTCCCCACGCGTTATGTGCGTAAGGACGAAAAGCTCCCAGGCTCTCCGCGGTTCCACCTTACTTCCGCGCACTCTATTAACGGGCGCGGCTCTCTTTCCCATCACGCCGGGTAGCGGTTCCCCCATACTGCCGCGATATACGCGGGTTCCGACGGACGGCTCGGGAGGGGTTTTCACTCAATCGCATTTGCCGGGCGCCTTCCAGCCTAAGGGCGCCTTCTCTTCTTCGGCAAAGGGGCGAAGCTACTCGTCTCCGTCACAGCTTTGTAGTAATAATCGCCATAAACCGGGAGGAAGTCAAGGGGGAGATAGTGTGAGGGATCAGTGTGAGGGATCAGTGTGAGGGATCAGTGTGAGGGATCAGTGAGAGTGGGAGTGAATTTTATCCTCACACCGACGCCTCACACTCCCCCTGTTTTTCCTTTTGCGGCCTTTGCCTCCCGGCGCCTTGACGTGAACTCTTTTTCCGTATTCCCGTCCGTGTTTTCCGTGGATTAACAAAATTCTTGACACCGGGAATTTGCCTGTGTTATCATCCGGACAATAAAACTCCGAGCCCGGTATTCCTGTCGTCCTTCCGAAAGGACCATGGAAGCGGGCCGATGGGTCCCTCCGGAAACGGGCGGGCCTCCCGTGTTTGGAAAGGAGAACACCCCATGGATCCTCACCGTTATATCTCTGAAAAACCTTATCCGCTGTATATCGGGGGAGAGTTTGTCTCCGCCGTGTCGGAAAAAACCTTCTCCCTGGTGAACCCCGCCACCGGCGAGGCCTTCGCCTCGGCAGCCTTAGGGGGCAGAGCCGACATGGAACGGGCCATGACAGCCGCCCGGGAAGCCTTCGACTCCGGCCCCTGGGCCGCCATGACCGGCCGAGACCGGAGCTCGCTTTTGTTAAAAACCACCGATATTCTGGAAAAACGGGCGGAAGAGTTCGCCTGCGCCGAAACCCTGGACTGCGGAAAGATCTATCAGAGCGTGCTGCACTTCGAACTGCCCAACAGCCTGGACGGAATACGTTACCATGCCGCCAAAGCCCGGTGTCTGGAAGGAAAAACCGTGCCTCTGGGAAGCGGAAAGGATTGCTTCAATTACGTCACCTGGCATCCCCGCGGGGTGGTGGGAGAAATCCTTCCCTGGAACGGCCCCCTGATGATGGGATGCCAGAAGATATCGGCCATCCTGGCGGCGGGAAACACGGTGATCGTAAAACCGGCTTCCTGGGCTTCCTTGTCCATGCTGAAGATGGCCGAGGTATTCCACCAGGCGGGGTTTCCCCCGGGGGTGGTCAATGTAGTCACCGGGTCGGGGCAGGAAACCGGGTCAGCCCTTATGGAGAGCCCCCTGGTGGACATGGTGTCCCTTACCGGGGGCACGGAAACGGGCAAAAAACTCCTGGCCGGGTCGGTAAAAACCGTCAAGGACCTGGCCCTGGAACTGGGCGGCAAGAGCCCCAATATCGTTTTCCATGACGCGGATATGGAAAAAGCCGTTCCCTGGGCAGCCAGGGCCTTCACCCTGAATTCCGGACAGGTCTGTGTTTCCGGCACCCGCCTGTTGCTTCACCGGGAAATTTACGACGTCTTTCTTGAAAAATTGAAAATTTATTGCGAAACCAGTTTCAGACCGGGAGACGGATTTCATCCTGAGGTAAATTACAGCAGCCTGATCAGCCGGGAACACGCCGAGTCCGTCTGGCGGCATATTGAAGCCGGGAAAAAGGAAGGAGCCCGGCTGGTCTGCGGCGGGGAACCCTACGCGGACCCGGCATTAGCTAAAGGCAGCTTTGTTCCCCCCACGATTTTCGCCGATGTCTCTCCGGATATGTCTATCTACCGGGAAGAGATCTTCGGCCCGGTGCTCTGCGTTACCCCGTTTAACTCGGAGGAGGAAGCCCTCACCCTGGCCAACGGCACCGCCTACGGCCTGGCCGGCGGCGTTTTTACCTCTCACATCGGCCGTGCCCACCGGGTGGCCGGGCGACTGAAGGCCGGCCAGGTGTACATAAACTCCTATTTCAGCCGCGGCATGGTGGAATCCCCCGGCACGGGGTGGAAGGAAAGCGGCATCGGCGGCGCCGGCATCTATAAATACATGCTGCCGAAAACAGTCTTTACCGATTTGTCCTGAAGCGTAGAAGAAGCGTAAGGGGTAGTTTTCTACCGATTGGAAAGCCCCTGAGGCCCGGGGTATATATCATCCGTATAACACCGTCAGGTCAGGATTATTCGTTGACAGCCGGACCGGGCGGTGATATCGTAACATGACAATCAAGAACTCCGAGTTTGTTATTCCTGTAGCCTAAGAAGGTCATGGAAGCAAACCGATGGGTCTTGCCGGAAACGACAGGGCCTCCCATGCTTGGAAAGGAGGAACAGGTGAAAGAGATCATCCAAGGTCCGTCCTAATTTCTTATCCCCACAACCCATAACCTCAACATCCAATGGCTTCAGCCATTGTTGCTATAAAATTTCAGGTTGGAGTAAGAAATGAAGGAACAAATTCACAGCTTAAAAAAGAAAAATCTCGTGGTGAACGGTCTTCCCGTTACCGTCCTTGTAGAAGCGGAAGCCAAACTGGTGGACGTTATCCGGAAACAGCTGCATCTCACCGGTACCAAGGTTGGCTGCCGGGCCGGGCAGTGCGGTATCTGCTCGGTCCTGTTGGACGGCAAGGTTGTCCGCTCCTGTGTGACCACCATGAAGAATGTCCGGGACGGCGCCGAGGTAACCACCATCGAAGGCGTGGGCACCCCCGCCAATCCCCACCCCCTGCAGTTGGCTTTCATCAAGTACGGAGCCACTCAGTGCGGTATCTGCACCCCCGGCTTTATCGTCTCCGCCAAGGGGTTACTGGATGTGAACCCAAACCCCACCCGGGAAGAAGTGCGGGAGTGGTTTCAGAAAAACCGGAATGCCTGCCGCTGTACCGGGTACAAGCCGATTGTCGACGCCGTGATGGCGGCGGCCAAGATAATCCGGGGTGAAGATACCGTTGAAAGCCTGGCATACCGCTTGCCCGCCGACGGTAAAATCTTCGGGACCGATCACCCCCGGCCTTCGGCCCTGGCCAAGGTAACGGGAACCCTGGATTATGGCGCCGATCTGGGTTTAAAGCTCCCCGCCGACACCCTGCGCCTTGCCTTGGTACAGGCCCAGGTTTCCCACGCGAAGATTCTCTCTATCGAAACCCGGAACGCCGAGACCATGCCCGGGGTTGTCCGGGTGCTGACCTATAAAGACGTCAAGGGCACCAACCGGATTAACGGCCTGGTAACCTACCCGTGGAACAAGGGCGACGGCTACGACCGGCCGATCCTCTGCGACGAGAAGGTCTTCCAGTTCGGGGATGCCATCGCCATTGTCTGCGCCGACACGGAAGAACATGCCCGCCTCGCGGCGGAAAAGGTCCAGGTAGTTTACGAGGAACTGCCCGCTTACATGAGCGCTCCGGAAGCCGCGGCGGAGGACGCCATCGAGATCCATCCCGGCACCCCCAATGTCTTCTTTGAACAGCCCACGGTGAAGGGTGAAGACCCGGCGCCCCAGCTGAAAAACGCCGCTGTGGTAAAGGAAGGGGATTACTACCTGCAGCGGCAGCCTCACCTGGCCCTGGAACCGGACGTGGGATTTGCGTACTTCGATGAAGAAGGCCGGCTGACAATCCATTCCAAGAGTATCGCTTTATACATTCACATCGACATGATCCAGGAAGGCCTGGGGATAGAAAAAGAAAACTTAAGAATCGTCCAGAACAATATGGGCGGAACCTTCGGGTATAAACTGAGTCCCACCCTGGAAGCCCTTCTCGGTGTCGCGTGTATGGCCACGGGGAAACCGGTATACCTGGAATACAACATGTACCAGCATATAACCTACACCGGCAAGCGTTCGCCTTTTTTCATCCATCTTAAAATGGGAGCCGACAAGGAAGGGAAACTCCTGGGCATGGAATACGATTTTATCGTCGACCACGGGGCTTACTCGGAGTTCGGCGACGTGCTGGCCACCAAGGGCACCCAGTTTATCGGGGCGGGGTATAAAATCGAGAATATCCGGGGTATGGGAAGGGCAACCTTTACCAACCACGCCTTCGGTTCCGCCTTCCGGGCCTTCGGATCCCCGCAAAGCTTCCTGGCCTCAGAGAGTATGATGGATGAACTGGCCGAGGAATTGGGGATGGATCCCTTTGAATTCCGGTACAAGAATCTTTACCGGGAAGGGGACACCACACCCACGGGGTGCAAACCCGACGTCTATGTCCTGCCGCAGCTCTTCGATATGATCCGGCCGAAGTACCAGGAAGCGAAAAAGCGCGCCGCCGCGGGGAACATCCCGGAGAAAAAACGGGGCGTGGGGATTTCCCTGGGAATCTACTGCGTGGGGAACGACAGTGTGGACGTGGCCGCGGCGGACGCGGAGCTGAACCCGGACGGGAGCGTTACTATTTATGATACCTGGGAAGACCATGGCCAGGGATCCGACATGGGGACCCTGGCGGCGGCTCACGAAGCCCTCAGGCCTTTAAAAATTTCTCCGGAGAACATCAAGCTGGTGATGAACGACACCGGTGTCTGCCCCGATTCCGGCCCCGCCGCGGGCAGTCGAAGCCAGCTCATGGTGGGAAACGCCATTGCCGATGCCTGCACCCAGCTCATCAAGGCAATGAAAAAACCGGACGGTGCCTATCGAACCTACGAGGAGATGCAGAAGGAAAATATTCCCCTCCGGTACACGGGAAACTACGCCACTGGCCAGGTCTGCACGGTGATCGACCAGAAAACCGGGCAGTACGATCCTTTTGTGGCCTACATGTACGCCGTCTTTGTCTCGGAGGTGGAAGTGGACCTGACTACCGGAAAAACCCAGGTGCTGAAAATGACTATTGCCGCCGACGTGGGTAAGATCGCCAACAAGCTGGTGGTGGACGGACAAATCTACGGCGGCCTTACTCAGGGTATCGGCCTGGCCCTGTCGGAAGATTTCGAGGATCTGGAAAAACACAACAACCTCGCCCGGTGCGGTATTCCCTACATCAAGGATGTGCCCGACGAACTGGAGATCATGTATATCGAAACACCGAGAAAACACAGTGCCCAGGGAGCTTCAGGAGTCGGGGAAGTCCCCCTGACCAGCCCCCATGTATCGATCCTCAACGCCATCAACAACGCCTGCGGCGTACGGGTTCGGGATCTCCCGGCTCTGCCGGAAAAAATTCTGGCCGGCCTCAAGGCCAACTGAGGCGCCTTGGCCGGCATGAATCATCAAGACCTTCGGGCCATGGAGGAGCTGTGCATCCAAGAGCACGCTCCTCCCTGTACCTCCCATTGCCCCGTGCACGTGGATGTGCGGGGCATGATTCGGAAAATAACGGAAAACGACACCCCTGGAGCCTTCGACCTGTTTCGCAAAGCAGCGGTTTTTCCCGGGATTATCTCCCGCCTCTGCGACCGACCCTGCGAAAGTTTCTGTAACCGGAAAAACCTGGGGGGATCTTTGGCGATTAACGCCCTGGAGCGCTTCTGCGCCGAAGCAGTTGAAACCGCCTACCCGATGAAGGCTGCCCCCAGGGCGTCAAAGCCCTTGAGAGATCAGCGTAAAACGATAGCCGTCATCGGCGGCGGGCTTTTAGGGCTGACAGCCGCTCTGGTGTTGTATGAAAAAGGGTACCAGGTAACGGTTTTTGAAGCGGAAGAGATCATCGGCGGCCGCCTGAACCGGTTTCCTCAGGACCGCCTGCCTCCGGAGGTCCTGCGGCGGGATCTGTCGGTTTTCGATACCCTGCCCATCAGCATTAAAACGGGCATAAGGATAGAACCTTCTCAGGCGGGCACAAAACTCGCCGAGGGGTTTGAAGCTGTCATTCTGGCCGTACCCGGCGCCTTTCACGGAAACCGGTTCTTTGAGACCTCCGAACCCGGGGTTTTCGCCCGGGACGGCGGCGAAAATACTCCCTGGTCGCCCATTCTGGATATCTGCCGGGGGAAAGGCCTGGCCCTGTCGGCGGAACGGTATATCAAGAGGGTATCCCTTACCTCCAGCCGGGAATTTGAAGGTCCCTATGAGACACAGCTCTATACCAACCTTCAGGGAAAGACTTCCAAGGAACGGAAAGACCTTTTCGCCGATCCCGCCGAAGCCCTGGCCGAAGCCCAACGTTGTTTCAACTGTTCCTGCCTGGAATGTGTCCGCCATTGTGTGTACCTGGAACAGTTCGGCTCCTACCCGAAACGATACGTTCGGGAGATTTCCAACAACCTGGCCATCGTTTTCGGCATAAAAACCGCCAAACCCCTGGTTAACTCCTGCAGCCTCTGCGGACTCTGCGCCGAAGTCTGCCCCAACAGCCTGGACATGAGCACCGTGGCCCTTCACGCCCGGCGGGAAATGGTGAAAAAAGGTTCCATGCCCCCGGCGATCCACGATTTCCCTGTCCGGGATATGCTCTTCAGCAACCAGGAGAACTGCCTCCTCACCCGCCGGCAGCCGGGAACTGAGGCAAACAGTTATGTCTTTTTTCCCGGGTGTCGCCTTTCCGGCCTGCAGAAAGATCATGTTCTTTCGTCCTATGGGTACCTCACCTCCCGCCTGGAAGGCGGGGTGGGACTCATGCTGGGCTGCTGCGGTGCTCCGGCAAAATGGTCGGGTCGGGAAGAGCTTTTCCAGGAAACCCTGAAGAACTTCAGATCCCGCTGGGAAAGCCTGGGCTGCGGGACGGTCATCACGGCCTGTTCCACCTGTAAGGCCGTCCTTACCGAAGCCTTTCCGGAAATGGAAACCCTGCCCCTCTGGGAATTTTTTTTACGGCACGACCTGCCCCCGGCTCCGGAAGGTCTTCCCGAAAGGTGTTCCATCCTGGATCCCTGCACCGCCCGATATGACGAGACAACCCGGAAAGCGGTGAGGGCTCTGCTGCAAGCGCGGGGAATCGCGGTGGCGGAATTGCCCCACAGCGGCGTTCTGACCCAGTGCTGCGGCTACGGCGGGCTGGTGCTCTACGCCAAGGCGGAAATTGCCGGCAAGACAGTGCAAAGACGACTGGAAGAAAGCGACAACCCCTATGTCGCCTATTGCTCCATGTGCCGGGAGGCCTTTGCCGGCCGGGGAAAACCGGTATGGCACCTGTTGGACCTGGTCTTCGGCAGCCCCGGAGAGCATAGCCCTAAAGCCAAAGGACCGGGGATCTCCCGGCA
This sequence comes from Spirochaetales bacterium, assembly GCA_016932135.1. Lineage (GTDB taxonomy): Bacteria > Spirochaetota > Spirochaetia > JAFGDJ01 > JAFGDJ01 > JAFGDJ01. The sequence goes on from JAFGDJ010000033.1 coordinate 12,982, forward strand.
GCAGGATACCCGGCTTTTATTGAAAAAGGAACTGCTGGAAACCTTCTGGGAGGAAAAAATGGAAGAGAGGCAAGACAACGAGACAGCTCTTTATATGGACCCTGCGGTGACCGAAGCTCTGGAAAAGCGCCTTATCTTGCTGCGGGATGTCCGAGAGGTTATCGCGGCAGCGGAAAAAACAGGACAGCGTCTTAAGAACAACAAAACAAACCATCTTATTGCCCATTTAAAACCGGGGATTATCACCTACTGGGTGGAGTATGCCCCGGAAGGCGATGGATACCGGGTGTATAACGCCTACAGCCACCGGCTGGAAATTCTGGAGGACCGCTAATGGAAACCGTCGATCCGAAAAGCGGTGAAGGAATGGTCTGCGGCTGTTGTAATGTGCCCCTGGAAACAATAAAGGTGACGATCTCTTATCTCAAGAGCACCTTTCCGGCGGAAATCCCGGGCTGTCCCCGGTGCGGCCAGGTGTATATACCGGAAGACCTGGCCTTGGGAAGGATGGCCGAAGTGGAACGGACCCTGGAGGATAAATAACCCGTCATGGCATCGGCCGACAATCCTTACGCCGCCCTGTTCGCGGACCTGACGGCTCCGGCGACTTTCCGCCCCGGCGCTCTGGAGCTTACCCGGCGGGCCGTAAGCCTGGCGGGTCTCGTCCCGGGCATGCGAGTGCTGGACGTGGGCTGCGGGACCGGCGCCACAGTGGCTTTCCTGGAACAGGAGCTGGGTTTACAGGCCTTCGGTATAGACCCCCTGGTGCGCCCCGGTACACCGGAAACGAGACTTCTTTCCGGGCGGGGAGAAGACCTGCCCTTTACCGAGGAGTCCTTCAACGCGGTGTTAGCCGAATGCGTGCTTTCTGCCACGGGAAAGGCAGCGAAGGTCCTGAAAGAGATGTGCCGGGTGCTCCGGCCGGAAGGAACAGCCCTAATCAGCGACCTGTACCTCCGGGAACCCGGCCCAGGGTCTTTCCCCGCCGGCACCTGTCCCGCCGGGGCGACGACGGTAGACTCATGGTTAAAGCTCTTCGAGGAAGCGGGATTGCGGAGACTCGTCTGGGAAGACCATACACGGGAATTAATGGGTTTTATCGCCCGAGGAATCATGAAAACCGGGTCGTACCGGGAGTTCCTGCATTCTCTTTTCCCTTGCCTGAGGGCCGAAGCGGAAGGGGGAAAATACGGCTATTTCCTGTATCTGGGACGGAAGGAGGAACCTTGAAAGATTTGCATGAGTTCATCACCGAGAAAGCCCTCACCGGGCTGTGCTGCAGCCAGATCGTCCTGGCGGTGGGCATGGAATACTGCGGCCTGGATAACCCGGAGCTTGTCAAAGCCGCAAGAGGCCTCTGCGGCGGGGTGCACGGCGGATTCACCTGCGGAACCCTCACCGGCGCGGCCTGCCTGATATCCCTCATCTGTGAGCCCCCCGAGTCCGTATCCCTGATCCGGAATCTGACCGAATGGTTCACCCAACGGTTCGCCTCCGATTCCTGCGCTTCCATTCTCACCGCCGACCCCTCTCTGGCCGAGGAGCACTGTCTGCCCCTGGTGGCGGAAACCCTGGAAAAGACCCTGGAGATCCTGGATGAGTGCGGCCGCCGCTGATACCGGGGGCAGACATCCTGCAGCCACCTTCTCCTGCTGTCCCGTGTGTCTGAAAAAACTGCCGGCCCGGCTGGTTCAGCGGGAAGAAACGGTCTTCCTTGAAAAAAGCTGCCCGGACCACGGGGCTTTCAGCGTACCGGTCTGGCGGGGAGAGCCTTCCTGGGAAGCATGGATCGCCGCCGCCGGGGGAACAAAGACCTCACCGCCAGAGGTCACCCAGACAGGGAGGGACCGAGGCTGCCCCTTTGACTGCGGTGTCTGCCCGGACCACCGGGAGAGGGTCTGCTGCGTTCTGCTGGAAGTAACCCGGCGGTGCAACCAGTCCTGCCGCTACTGCTTTGCCGAAGCGGGAGACGATTCATCCGCCGACCCCCCCCTGGCGGAGATTCTTAAGAGGTATGAATTCTTAAAAAAAGCCGGGGAAGAGCGCCCCTTCAATATCCACATCTCCGGCGGTGAACCCACAATGCGGGAAGACCTCCCCCGGATCATCGAAGGAGCGGTCCAGGCGGGATTTCCCTATATCCAGCTCAACACCAACGGCCTGCGCCTGGCCGAAGAGGCCGGTTACACTGAAACCCTTAAAGAAGCCGGAGTGTCGGCGGTCTTCCTGCAGTTCGACGGAACGGGGGACGCAGTCTACCGGAAAATCCGGGGCAGAGATCTGACGGCGGTAAAAACGGCGGCCCTGGAGGCCTGCCGGAGGGCCCATCTGCCGGTGGTCCTGGCGGTAACCTTGGTGCCGGGGATCAACACCCGGGAAATCGGCGCCATCCTGCGTTACGCCTTATCCCTCCGGCCGATAGTCCGGGGGATTCACTTCCAGCCGGTAAGCTACTTCGGCCGCTACCCCGCCGGGGTAGAAAATCCTCCCCATGTCACCATCCCCGAGGTTCTGAAAGCCCTGGAAGAACAGACCGGCGGCCTGGTACACTCTTCCGACTTCGGCCCCGGTGCCACGGCCCACCCGGCCTGCGGCTTTCACGGCAGCTTCAACGTCCGGGAGAACGGTACCCTGAAACCCACGATCCGCCGCCGGGGCGATCGGGAAGGGTATCTATCCGGCCGGGATTACGTGGCTACCCGGTGGGTCCTACCCGGAGGCAAGGCCGGGTGCTGTTGCGGCTCCTCCGAAGTCTCCGGCCTGACAGGGTGGGACGAATTTCTCTCACGCTTCAGGGAATCCCTGTTCACCATCACAGGCATGGCCTTCCAGGACGCCTGGACAGTAGACCTGGAACGGCTTTCCCGCTGCAAGGTCTTTGTTCTCTCGGAAGGCCGGAAACTCATCCCCTTCTGCGCCTGGAACCTCACCTCTACCGAAGGCCGGTCCATCCACCGGGGTGAAAAGGACTCATGGTGAAACGATCCCCCGTGGAAGACTGGGTTAGAAGGTATATCGGCGCTCAGCCGGAAGAGGACTTTCAAACAGCTGTTGCGGCCTACCGGCTGCAAGCCTTGAAAGCCACCCTGCATCACGCTCGCTCCCAAAGTATCTATTACCGGGAAACCCTTAAGGGTATAGACCCGGAAGAACTCCGGCGTCCTGAAGACCTGAGCCGCCTACCCTTCATTACCCCGGAAGACCTGGTCCTCCGGGGCAAAGAGATGATCTGCGTGCCCCAGGACGAGATAGCCCGGATCGTCACCCTGCCCACCTCGGGCACCACCGGGGAACCGAAACGGATCTACTTCACCGCAGAGGACCAGGAGCGGACGGTGGACTTTTTCCACCACGGCATGACCACCATGACCAAACCGGGGGACCGGGTGCTCATCCTGATGCCCGGGGAGCGGCCCGGCAGCGTGGGGGATCTTTTAAGCCGGGGCCTGAAGCGGTTCGGCGCGGAAGGACTGGTTCACGGCCCGGTGGTGTCCCTGGAGGAAACCTGGGAACGCATCAGGAAAGACCGGCCTGCCGTGATAGTGGCCCTGCCCCGGCAGGCGGCGGCCCTGGTAAAATTCGGCCTTTTCCACGGTTTCCCGCCGCCACCGGTGGCAAGCGTTCTGCTCAGCGCCGATTACGTGCCGGCCACTGTCTCCCGGCTACTTAGCGAAACCTGGGGCTGCACCGTCCATGAACACTACGGTATGACGGAAACCTGTTTGGGCGGCGGGGTAACCTGCGACGCCTTAAGGGGCTATCATCTTCGGGACGCGGACCTTTGGTTCGAGGTTGTCTCTCCGGAGGAGGACACGGTGCTTCCCCCCGGGGAAACCGGCGAGATCGTGGTGACCACCCTGACCCGGCGAGGTATGCCCCTGATCCGCTACCGCACCGGCGACCTGGGCAGAATGACACAGGCGCCCTGCCCCTGCGGCGGCCGGCTGCCCAGGCTGGATAAGGTTATGGGACGGTACTCTAAGATCTTTCACTTCTCCGGGGGAGGAGAACTTTCCGGAGCGGCGCTGGATGAAGTCCTCCTGACCCTGCCTGGGGTGATAGACTACTCCATGGAGCTCTTCGGAGAGCCCGGCAGGGAGGTCCTTTCTTTCCACGTCCGGGGACTCGGCGGAACCGTCGAGGAGATCTCCCGGGCGGTGATGAGCCTCCTGGGGGGCAGAGGGAAACCCCGGCTCGAGGTTGTTGCGGAATACCGGGAGGACGGGTTTTTTACCGGCGCCTTGAAGGGAGTATTCCGGGATCACAGGATAGCAACCGAAGCCTGCCTCCGGTTGCTGTACCGGTATTGCCACAGCCGGGAAACCCGGCGTCACTGCGCCCTGGTGGCCGCCGGGGCTTTGGCCCTGGCCGCCGAGCTTTCCCCATCGGCGATCCTTTCTGATACCCGGTTCATCACTGCCTCGGGGCTCCTTCATGATATCGCCAAGGGACGACGGAACCACGACGCGGAGGGCGCCCGGATCGTTCGGGACCACGGTTACACGGACACGGCGGACTATATCGCCCGGCATACCAACTACAACCCCGCGCGCGGGGGGTTCCTCAGCGAGGAAGCCCTGCTATACCTGGCGGACATGCTTCTGGACGGCGAGGCCAGCCGGGACCTGGAGGAAAGACTGGCCGAGACCCTGCGACGCTACCCGCAGAAAGAAGCGGAAAAACCCATCCGGCGGCGTTTCCGCAACGCCCAGGCTATCGGCAGTGCCTTTCTCGAAGCTACGGGAAAGAACGCACGAAGGATTATCGACGGACTGCTGAAGGAGGAAGGCTATTGAACAAGACCCTAAGGACCATCTACCTGCTGCGCCACGGCGAGGCTCTTCTTCCAGGGGATGAAGGGCCGTATTACATCGGCCGTACCGATGTTCCTTTAAGCCCCCGGGGAAAAGAGCAGGCTTCCCGGCTGGCGGAACGATTCTCCGGCCACAAGCTGCAGGCTCTTTTTTCCAGCGATCTGGCTCGCTCCGTCGAAACCGCGTCAATCATCGCCTTACGGGGCAACCACCCGGAAGCCGGGGCAGAGCCTTCCTTCAGGGAAATCGATCTGGGGGATTGGGACGGAATGTCCATGGAAAAGGTCAGGAAGGCTTTCCCGGAAGCCTATCGGCGGCGGGGAGAGGCCCTGGATACCTTCCGCCCCCCCGGGGGGGAGAGTTTTCTTGACCTGTCACAACGGGTCATGCCGGCATTTTGCAACCTTCTCGAAAAAACCGAGGGGGATATCCTGCTGGTGGCCCATGCGGGGGTAAACCGGGTCATCCTTTGTCATATCCTGGCTGTCCCCTTGAAAAACCTTCTGAGGATCTCCCAAGCCTGCGGGTGTGTAAACAAGATCGCCGCGGGAAACAGGATGACCGTGGAGCTGGTGAACGGATAATCTCCGCCGGTTTTCTAAAGCTCCCTGGCCTGGGCCACCACTTCCGCAGGGTACCCGATCCGCTCCAGCAGATCGATGGCATTGCAGCCGGTGAGGATCCCCGGCTTCAGAAGATAGTCGAAATCCAAGCCCCCCTTATCCAGACGATCGGCGAAATGGACATTGGCATAGAGTTCCGAAAGCTTCTCGACGGTTTCCAGATCATGGGTGGCCGATACGACGAGGGCTCCCTTCCGGGCGAGATACCCTAAAATCGCCACGGAGGCCTTCCGACGCTCGGTGGAATTGGTCCCCGAAAGAAGTTCATCGATGACGCAGAGCACCGGCGTCCGGTTCCCGGTACTCTCGAGGATGGCGAAGATCCGTTTCGCTTCATCGTAGTAGAGGCTCTTTCCCAGGGTAAGGGAATCCCTCTTTTCGATGGATGTTACGGGAAAGAAGAGACCGGCTTCATACTCCCGGGCAAAGCAGAACCCCAAGGTCTGGGCCAGCAGGGCGTTCAGGGCAAGGGTCCGTAGAAAGGTCGATTTTCCCGCCATATTGGAACCGGTAATGATAAACCCCGGCGGGTCGATGGAAAAGGAATTGGCCACCGGGTCGGTGATCAGGGGATGATACATCTCCTCGGACCGGATCGACAGGCTTCCCTCCATCAGTTGAGGAAGGGCGGTCTTCTCCCGGGTCGAAAGAAAAGCCGCCGTCGAAAGAAAAGCATCCAGGGTACCGATCAACTCGTAGGCCTTGAGGATCTCCCGGCGCCGGGTTTCCACCAGCTGCAGAAATCGGCGGTAGGCGTGGATGTCAATCAGGAAAAAGATCTTCAGATAGGCTATCAGGATGCTGAGGATATCCTGGGCATCGGGAGAAAAAGTGGTTATTCTGTTCACCTGCTTCCGAAAAATTTTTATCTTCGGCAGGACCGTCTCCAGGGCGGCAGCCCTGTCACTGTCCAGGCGGCGAAGGGTTTTGTTTCCCGCCAGTATCTCCGCCGCCTTGACCAGGGCGCCGATATATCCCAAAGCGCCGATCTGACGGGTAAGGGTTCCGTAGTGCCGGTAATAGATGACCATACTGAAGACAAAGGAACCCAAGGGCAGCAAAATAACCCAGGAAGTATGAATCAGGAAAAGAGCCAGGACGGATAGGATCGCGGTTCCGGTGCCGACGATACTCATCCCCCGGGAAGGCGGCGGTTCCGTAGAGCCGTGCTGCAACAGGGGCGTGACATCGTCATGCCCGGGGTGAAAGAGGTTCCCCATGGCCGTCTGCAGGCCTTCCGCTGAAGCCGCGTCCTCGGCCAGAGCGTTTATAATATCCCGCCGTTTTGAAAGAAGGGCCGTATCGAAAAGGGGAACTCTGAGGAGGGTGTACAGCATGTTCGCCCCGGGGATGGAAACGGTCCTGTCCAGGAGGGTAAAAAGATCCCCGATATTGAGATCCAGGCAGGTGCGGTGGTCCACGGAGAGCGGAAAAGCCCCCGGCGCCGAACCAAGAAAATAGCCGTGATAATCTTCGGGCCGCAAGGGGGTGTCCCGTCCTTCCTCCCGGAGAGTTTTCACCCGCTTCAGAAGGGTTCGGCGGCGTTTCGCCCTGGATGCCGCTACAAGCCAGAGGGTCATCGGCGCCGCGGTGAGAGCGCCCAGGTACCAGAGGCTGTCCAGGTTGTAACCCAGGAAAATCGATGCGGCAAGACAGAAAGCCAGGAGAATGGCCGGCAAAGCCGGAACAGAGAAAAACACAGGGCGAAGAAGATATTTCATAGCAGGGTAAACATACTTACCCCTCTTCCTGGTGGTCAAGAAGAAAACGAGGCCGGGAATCCGGCTTCAGTTTTTCATCCCCGTCATGACGATCCCTTCGACAAAGTATTTCTGGCCGATCAGGTAGAAAATTACGCCGGGGACAAAGGACATACAGGTGGCGCACATGATCTTGGTCCAGTCCGTGCCGAGGGACCCCTTGAACTGGGCCAGCCCCAGGGCGATGGTGAACTTATCCAGGGAATTGATGTAGATGATCTGTTGCAGGAGGTCGTTCCACAGCATGATGAACAGCAACAAGGCCACAACGATCATGGCTGATTTAATCGAGGGTATGATAATGCTGACCAGAATTCGAAAATGTCCCGCCCCGTCGATAGTCGCCGCCTCGTCAAGCTCCCGGGGTATGGTCCGGACAAACTGCCGGATGAGAAAGATATTAAACGCTCCGCCGCCGCAGAAATGAGGAAAAATCAGCGGCAGATAGGAATCGACCACATGAAGGCCCCGGGTCCACAGGATATACAGGGGTACCAGGGTGACCATGGTCGGCAGGAGCATGGAGCCGACGCACAGGGTAAAGAGAAATTTCTTTCCCCGGAACTTCAGGCGCGCGAAGGCGTAGCCCGCCAGGGTCGCGGTGACCGTTCCCCCCAGCACCGAAGGCACGATAATGGTCATGGTGTTTTTGAAATACTTCCAGAAGGGAAAATAGTCCATGGTGGAAACATAGTTGCCGAAGAGCCACCGTCCGGGAAGGAACTTCGGGGGATACGCGTAGAGTTCCGCGTTGGTCATCAGGCTCGACCGGAACATCCACCAGATGGGCAGCAGAACCAGGGCGCCCAGGAGGATCAGGATAATCAATGTCGCCGAATTGCCGATTTTCTCCTGTCGTTTGCGGCTTCGGATGGAAGGCCCGCGAAAGCCGGCTGCGTTTTCTCTCATCAGTTAGCATCCCCCTCGTAGAAGATCCAGCTCTTGCTGGTGGCGAACAGGATCGCCGTGAAAACCGCGATAATGATGAAGAACACAAAGGAAATCGAACAGGCGTATCCGAGCTGATTGCTGATGAAGGCGTAACGGTACATGAGATAGGTTAGAAAACAGGAAGCGTTTCCCGGCCCCCCGTTGGTCAGGGCGATGGCGGGTATGACGATCTGCATGTTGGTGATCAGGGCCATCAGCAGGTTGTAGAAGATAATCGGAGTCATGCAGGGTATGGTCACATGGCGGAAACGCTGCCAGCCGTTGGCACCGTCTATCTCCGCCGCGTCATGATAGACCCGGGGAACGTTCTGCAATCCCGCCAGGAAGATCACGATGAGATTTCCTGAAAGCCACACGGAGATGACCGCCAGGGAGGGCACCACCAGGTGAGAGTCGGCGATGAATCGGACCTTATCCAGACCGAAGGAGGAAAGAATAAAATTGAAGAGGCCGAAATTAGATTCATACAGCCAGGACCAGCCGATGTACACCGCCATGGCCGGCAGAACATAGGGAAGATAGAATACCGCCCGGAAAAATCCCCGGGCGGGAATTTTCCGGTTCAGGAGCATCGCCAGGAACAGCGAGTAAATCAGGCTGCCGATGACGGCGAGGACGGAAAAATATACGGTGACCCGGATGGAGTCCAGGAAATAGGGGTCGCTGGTAAACAGTCGTATGTAATTCTCCAGTCCGACGAAGACCGGGGTCGGAGCTCCCTTGCCGAATTTAAAAAATCCCAGGATGAATACGCTGAGCAGGGGCAGATAGGTGATGAACACAAGCCCGATGATCGAGGGAATCAGGCACAGGTACGCCGTCCGGGATTCGGCTTTCCGGATCGCTTCTTTCAATGTCTTCCCCCCGGGGAAAATTCGCATGAAAGCACCCTCCTGCTTCAAGGATGAACGGGGAAGCGCCCGCTGAAACTGAACGCTCCCCCTGTTCCGAAAGGATTATATCCCCGCCGTCGTATATCGGGAATCAGCCGTTGCCATTATATGCCGCCACCAGGGCGTCGTAACTTCCGGTGATGGCTTCTTTCGCGGTCTTGTTTCCCGTCCATACTTCACCCAGCAGGGAACCCAGCAGGGCGTTGAAATCCACTGTGTTATTGACATAATACCACGACGCGGGCCGGGCGTAATCCACGGCGAAGTCTACCACTGCGGATTTGTATTCGTCATAAGGGGGGAAATTGGGGTTTCCCGCCCACTTCCGGGTAAACTCTTCATCGGTGTACCATTTCTCGAGGATCGGCATCCAGATACCCGTTTCAATGAGGCCCCAGCTGTTCTCTTCCCTGGAATACCACTTGATCCACTCCATCGCCTCAGCGGCATGCTTGGTCTGGCTGAAAACAACGTTAGGACCGCCGGTATTGATGGTGACCACTTCTTTCATATAGGGCAGCACCGCTACTCCGTAATTCAAACCTTCATCCCTGGCGGAAGCCAGACAGGTGCCGATGTTCCATTGGCCGTTGGTGGTCATGGCACAGGTACCGGCGATAAGGGACCGTTGCACACCGTCATCGGTAAGGCCCGCAGACAGGGGAGCGACATGGTGAACCAAGTGCAGGTCAGCAATTTTCTGCAGGGCTTCCATGGATGCCGGATCGTTGATGGTAACCTTGGAGCCGTTTTCATTATAAAAACCGCTGCCGTTACTGAGACACCATACCTCCAGCTGCCAGGTGAGGTTCTCCACCATGCAGCCGTACTGCACTACAGTATTGGGATCAAAGTTGGGGGATTTGGCGTTATTCCCTCTGGCATCCAGGGTAAGGAGTTTCGCCGTTTCCACAAACTCGTCCCAGGTCCAGGCATCTTCGGCATTCACGGGAGGATACTCCACGCCGGCCGCGTCAAACATATCCTTGTTGTAGTAGAGCAACAGGATTTCGTTGGCGGTAGAGTATGCCACGGGGTTTCCCTGGTACTTGAACGTAAGGCTTTCCAGTGGCTTGGATTCACCGGCGTCGTACATCTTTGAAACATCGTACAAGAGGCCGTTCTCGGCGAACTGCAGAACCGCAGCTTCACTCATAATTCCGCAATCCGGGAGTTCCCTGGCCGTGGCCATGGTATTGAGTTTCGTGATGTAGTTGTCATGGGGTATGGCCATAATCTCGACATCGATCCGGTCCTGGGAAGCGTTGAACTTATCCGCCACTCCCTGAACGGCTGCTCCTTCATCGGGGGTTCCCCAGAATGAATAGATGATCTTCACCCTTCCGTTTTCGGCCTGCCCGGCTTCCTTGCTGCCTCCCGCCATCAGGCATGGAACCATCATCACGCAAAGCAACAGAGCGAGCAATCTCTTCTTTTTCATGTCTCGTACCTTCCTTTCTCTCATTTTATCATACACCAGCCATGGGTGGTGTTTGTTCTCTTTTCAAAACCGTACCCGCTGCCAGATGAGCATCTCGCCGGGAGTCCTGTTACACCACAGGCAGTAAGGAACGGCGGCCAAGCGGACGTCCTTCACCTCGTAAAGAGGTTGTCCGTACAGGGCATCCAGGTTGTGGGACACCCTGTACCCTTTGTATTCGAGCCTGGGCATGTCTCCCGGCAGTTCGGCCAATCCTGAGGATGGTTGAACCTCAGCCTCCGGAAGAATCGAAACAGCAGTGAGGTTTTCACCGTTATCAGTCTCTTCCAGGCAATACACGAAAGGTCCGAGCATCAGAGCGGCTTTACCAGCGTCCGCCCTTACCCGTTCGTCGGCAGCCACCCAGCGAGGTTTCAGGTCGATGGACAGAACAATTTCCGCGGAGCTCTGCAGGTCGAAACGGGCGTACTTTTGCACAATAAGCGGTTCGACGGGCTCACCGTTCAGAGTAAAAGCGGGCTGATCCGCGTAGCGGGGAATCCTCAAACGGAGCCTAATCGGTCCGTCCGTCCTGATACTCACCCGGCCGGTTCGGAGGATATCCGCTTCCATGGACAGGGAGACAGGCTGGCCATCCACTTCGGTTTTTGCTTGGGAAGAAATAAACTGGTGGATATAGAGAGCCTCGTCATCCGCCGCGTAGATGTATTGTCCAAGAGATGATAAGGTCCGGGCCACGTTGGTGGGACAGCAGGCCACACTGAACCATTCCTGCCGCACGGGCTTTACATGGGCCAAGGATGTGGCCGGCAGACAGACAGCGGGCCACACCTCCAGGGGATTTACGTAAAAATACTTCAAGCCGTCGCTATTGATTCCGGCAAGAACCGTATTGCAGAGAGCCCGTTCAACCGCTTCGTAATACTCCGCGTCGCCGGTGAGGGAAGCCATCCGCTGTCCGAACATCATCAGACCGACGGAGGCGCAGGTCTCGCAGTAGGTTCGATCGTTAGGCAGATCGTAATCGGTGGTGAACCGCTCCAGATGTCCCGATGAACCAAGGCCTCCGGTAATGAACATTCTACGCTCCGTGGTGCTTTCCCACAGGGCGACGCAGGCTTCCTTCAGCGCTTCATCATCACATTCCAGCGCCAGGTCGGCCATGGCGGAACACAGGTACATCGCCCTGACGGCGTGGCCTTCAATCGAGCGCTGTTTTACCGGAGGTACATGGGCCTGGGAGTACTTGAGATCGTAATTCCTGAATTCGGGAAATATACCGTCGCCGTTACGATTTGCTATTTCCGATAAAAAATAGTTTGGTTCTCTACCGCGCTGATCGATAAAGTACCGGGCAGTGTCCAGATATTTCTTTTCTCCTGTTACACGGTACAGCCTCACCAGGGCCAGTTCGATCTCCTGGTGACCTGGATAGCCGTGCTTCTGGCCTTCCCGGGGGCCGAAGGTGACGGAAATGAGATCGGCGAATCGTATCGCCACATCCAGGAGTCGCCGCTTTCCCGTAGCGTTGAAATACGCCACCGCCGCTTCAATAAGGTAGCCGGCACTGTACAGCTCGTGACCTTCCAGCAGGTTCGTCCACCTTCCTTCAGGTTTTACGATGGTATAGTAGGTATTGAGGTATCCGTCGGGCTGCTGCGCCCGGGCGATAAGATCGATCACCTCGTCCGCCAGGAAAGAAAAACGACCATCCTTCCCGCTTTCCATGCAGTAAGCAACCGCTTCAAGCCATTTATACACGTCGGTATCCTGAAATACCGTGCCGTAGAACTCCCCGGTTTTCTCGCCGGCGGCAATGCGGAAATTCTCAAGACAATGGGAACGCTCCGCCCCTTCGACACGGTCGTTGAGAATGTTCCACTGATACGGCAGTACAACTTCGGCGACCATATCGACATAGTGACCGAAAAGCTTGTCGGTAATGTTAATTTCCCTGTTGTTCAGGGGACGATATCCCTTTTTCATTTCTTTCCTTTTACATGAACATTAAACGTTTAATTATTATTACGATATTTTGCCTTATTAAGGGCGTTTAATCGCTATTTAGTTAAACGTTTAATATCAATAACAACAGATTACACCCACCAAAGGTATTTGTAAAGAGAAATTTCACAGTAAAACCCCTTTTTTATTGAAAAATCTTGCTTTTTCTTTCTGCTTCCACTATTATCACTACATTAAACGTTTTCTTTCTGGCGAAGCCGGGGCTTCCAGGGAAATCTCGCTCCGGAATAATCGATGTCTTCGGATTGAAACGTTTATATGCTATACTTGGTTTTAGCGGGGTATGCAATTATGGCGACAATCAGAGAGATTTCCGAATGCACCGGTGTATCCATCGCCACCGTTTCGAAGGTATTGAACGGCCAACCCGGCGTGAGCCGGGAAACCCAGGAAGCAGTCACGGCCGCCGCGAAAAAACTGAACTATCGGCCCAATCTCAATGCCCGCCACCTGAAAACCGGCATGAGTCGAACTCTCGGTATCATCGCCGAAGACCTGACGGTTTTCAACGCTCCCGGGATTATCGACGGTATCGGCGTCTGCTGTGAAACCCGCAACTATCATTATATCCTGGGAAACCTCCGTTTTAACAAACGCTTCGGCCACGATCCGGACTACGGGCAACAGAAGTCCGAATTGGTGCTGGATATGATGAATGAAATGCTGTCGAAGCAGGTGGACGGGATTCTGTATATCGGATGCCACAGTCACGTTGTCGCTCCTCTTTCCGAACAAAAGGACACTCGCTTTGTCTGCGCCTATTGCTACAGCGAAAATCCCGAGATCCCCGACGTGATTTACGATGACCGTGAAGCCGCCCGTAAAGTCGCGGAACTGCTGATCGCGAAAGGACACAGCAGGATAGGAATTCTGGCAGGCTCAAGAGACTCCTGTCACACTGAAAACCGTCTTCTGGGCTTCCAGGAGGCTCTGTTCGAACATAACATCCCCTACAATCCTCACTTTACCTGTTATGGTGATTGGGAACGCGACCAGGGATACACCAAGGCAGCCGAGCTTCTTGCCCAAGGGGTTACCGCCATCTTCGCGCATAACGACCTTATGGCTATTGGTGTAATTGACTATTGCAACCAGCAGGGGGTTGAGGTCGGAAAGGATCTGGCATTGATAGGCTTCGACGACCGGGAGATTGCCTCGGTCTGCCGCCCTAGCCTGTCCACCGTGGCGTTACCCCTCTTCGAAATCGGCCACACCTCCGCCGACGTTATGTTGGACATGATAGAAAAAGACATTCAACCCGAAACTCATGAAATTCTCCTCGGCTGTAATATCGTGGAACGGGAATCCACCGGTTACACCCGGTGAGATGCCCATGAATACCTCTCTTCATCTGAACAGCCGGAACATCATCTCGGTCATTGACGACCGCCTTTACAGTTCCTTCATCGAGCACATGGGCCGGGCCGTGTACACGGGAATCTACGAACCGGATCATCCCACCGCCGATGCCGACGGTTTTCGATGTGACGTGGCGGAGCATGTCCGAGCCCTGCGTCTTTCCCACATTCGCTATCCCGGGGGAAATTTCCTGTCGGGCTACCGCTGGGAAGATGGCGTGGGCGACCGCTCTTCCCGGCCGGTCCGGCGGGACCTGGCGTGGTTTGCCCTGGAACCGAACTGGGTGGGGATCAACGAATTCATCGCCTACTGCCGCGGGAACGGAATCGAGCCCATGATCGGGGTGAACCTGGGCACCCGCGCGGCCCAGGACGCGGTAAACCTGCTGGAATACTGTAACGTGGAAAAGGGAACCTATTACAGCGACCTGCGCCGTTCCCACGGCTATGAAGAAGCCCACCGGATAGGCTTGTGGTGTCTCGGAAACGAAATGGACGGCCCGTGGCAGATAGGCGCCAAAACCGCGGAGGAATACGGCCGCATCGCCTGCGAAACCGCCAAGATGATGAAGTGGATGGATCCTTCCATCGAACTGGTCGTCTGCGGGAGTTCCTTCCGGGACATGCCCACCTTTGGCGCCTGGGAACGGACGGTTCTGGCGCACTGCTGGGACTACGTGGATTACCTGTCCCTTCACCAGTACTATCAGAATAACGACGGAGACGTACCCTCCTTCCTGGCCCGGAGCGTAGAAATGGATGCCTTCATAAAAGAAGTCGCGTCGATCTGCGCAGAGGAAAAGACCCGCCGGGGTTCGGACCACGACGTGAGGCTTTCCTTCGACGAGTGGAATGTCTGGTATCATTTTCGTAAAGCCGGCAGATATCCCGAAAAATGGATCTTCCCCCGCCCCATCGAAGAGGAAACCTACGATTTTGCCGACGCCCTGCTGGTGGGGAGTATGCTGACAACGTTACTCAACAACGCCGACACGGTGAAGATAGCCTGCCTCGCCCAGTTGGTCAACGTCATCGCGCCGATTATGACAGAGAGTGGCGGCCAATGCTGGCTTCAAACCATTTATTATCCCTTTCTGTATACGTCTCTCCACGGGCGGGGCATTGCCCTTCGTCCGGAGGTTGAATGCCCGGTTTACCAATGCGCTCTCGGCGAAGGGGTTCCCACCGTGGACTGTGCCGCCGTTCTTTCGAGTGATAAAAAGGAACTGACTGTTTTTCTGGTGAACAAGGACCTGAAAAACCCGTCGGCCTGCAGGATGACTCTTGAGGGTCTGAAGCCCGCAAAAGCGGGGGACCACCTGGCCCTTTCTGCGTCCCTGGATTCCGTCAACACGGCGGACGCCTCGCCTGTCCTGCCGCGGAAGGTTTCCGATACGAAGTCCATCAACAACGGTATCACCTTCACCCTGGAAGCTGCTTCCTGGAACATGATCCGCCTACCGTTGATCTAAATCGAAGAGACTCCGGAGATCTTCCGGAATGATTCGAAAAGTTCATTCCCGGGAAGTTTTCTAAAAGGATTCCTCCCCGGAAGACAGGCAGTTTTCCGGTGAAAGGATGTCCACCGGCAGGATAACCTGGTCCGGAATATCCTGTTTCGCTCCGTAGGCCCGGTGAAGGTTGCTGAGGGCCTGGGACGCCTGGTAGTCCGGCCGCTGGGAAAGAAGGAAGGCGATTTCCCCTTCCTTCAGCAGGCGAAGGTTTTCATCCACCGGATCGAACCCCACCGCCTCAACATCTTTAAAGTGAAGATTTCGACAGGCGGACACATAGAGATGGGTGGTGGCATTGGGCACGAAGAGCCCCAAGCCCCTGCCGGCACCGCGGATCGATTCCTTAAGCAGGGCTTCGGCCTCTTTCAGAGAGTCCGTGTCTTTCCCGACGATCCTCCGGGGCTCCGGAAGATTTTTTTTTCGATAATACTCGAAAAATCCCTCTACCCGGCGGCTGATATGATGCTCCCCCTCCGAAAGATCAACCACATAGACGGGTTTTTCAGGGCTCACCAGCAGCGACATCAGTCTGCCCGCCAGGGAACCGGCCATGTAGTTATCCGGTCCGATAAAACTGTAGATATCCAGATCCTGTACCACCCGGCGATCGGGAACATCGGTATCGAAGAGCACGATATTGCGCCCCAGGGCCTGCCGGGCCAGGGTATCCCTGAAAGGACCGGGAACCACCGGGGCTAAAACGTACCCGGCGCAGGCCGCCTCTTCAGCCTTCTGAAGGGTCAGAGCAATATCGCCCTCGGAAAAACGATCAAAGAGGAAATATTCAATATCCACGCCCTGGGGATGGAGATCCTTTTCGCAGGAAACCAGGCCGTCCATACAGAGCTTCCAGTACCCCGAATCTTGCTCCGGCCTGGGCATGAGAACGCCGTAGCGGATCCGGCTTCCTTTTTTCAGCCGGGAGGCAAACATATCGGTCTGGTATCCCGTCTCCCGGATTATGGAAAGAACCTTCAGGCGGGTTTCCTCGCTGACCCTGCCGCGTTTATGGACGACCCTGTCCACGGTACCTATGGAGACACCGGCCAAACGGGCGATATCTTTAATCGTGACCCTGTTCATCATTGCTAGTGTAGCCTTTTTTTGCCCGGTGTGTCATTCCTGGCCGTAGTAGGCCCCCGGACCGTGCTTCCTGGTAAAATGCTTATCTATGAGATACCCGGGTAAGGGAGGTTTCTGTCCTCCTGCGAGAATTTCGGTAAACATCGCCATCCGGGCGAGTTCTTCCAACACCGCGGCGTTGTACAGAGCCTCATCCGGGTTTTTCCCCCAGGTAAAGGGACCGTGTCCCTCGATGAGAACCATGCTGCAGTGCCGGCTGTCCAGGTTCAGCTTCTCGAAATGCTCTATGATCTGGTAAGCTGTTTCCTTTTCATATTCTCCGGTGATCCGATCCCGCCGCATCACCGGCGCGCAGGGAATTTCCACCGAACAGTGATCGGCGTGGGTGGTTCCATAGACCGGAATTGCCCGGCCGGACTGGGCCCAGGCGGTGGCGTAGGTTGAGTGGGTATGCACGATGCTCCGAAGGCCGGGGAAGGCTCGATAGAGGTGAAGGTGGGTCGGCGTATCACTGGAGGGGCGCAGGATCCCCTCCAGCACCTGACCGTCCAGGTCGAGGACAACTATCTTCTCTTCGGTCAATTCGTTGTAGCTCACGCCGGAGGGTTTTATGGCTACCGCCCGGAGGTCCGGATCGAAGACGGAAAGATTGCCGAAGGTAAACATGGCCAGGCCGAGGGTCGGAATAGCCGCGTTCCCCTTCAGGGTCTTGGCCTTCAGTTCCTTGTATCGGCTCATCGGTTATACGCCTCTCCCCGCGGCAAGACGGCTTATCACCAGGTCTCGTTCCAGTTCCCTGGCGGTGGTATCACGACCGATGCGGATCAGTTCGATACCGCTCATACCGGCGAAGTCCGCTATATGCCCGGCATTCAGGGCCGTACTGAAGACCGTGTGATGGGCTCCCCCGGCGAGGATCCATCCCTCCAGGCCGGTCTTGAAATCGGGCAGGGGTGTCCACAGAACCCGGGCTACCGGGAGGCGGGGCATCGGTCTATCGGGGCGGTGGGCCTGGACCTCGTTCAAAACCAGACGGAAGCGGTTCCCCATATCTACCAGGGAAACGTTGAAGGCCTCGCCCCCTTCACCGTCGAAGACCAGGCGGGCCGGGTCATCCTTACCGCCGATGCCCAGGGGATGGACCTGTATTTCGGGTCTGGTATCTTTCCGGCAGATACTCGGGCAGACCTCGAGCATATGAGCCCCCAGAACCTTGGGATCCGCAGGGTCGAGGTTGTAGGTATAGTCCTCCATAAAACTCGTTCCCCCCGGAAGACCTTTCGCCATGACCTTGCACGAGCGGACCATGGCGGCATGCTTCCAGTCACCCTCGGCGCCGAAGCCGTATCCTTCGTACATGAGGTCCTGTACCGCCAGTCCGGGAAGCTGGGGCAGGCCGTGGAGGTCTTCGAAGGTGGTGGTAAAGGCTCCGAACCTGCCCTCTTGCAGGAACATTTTCAACCCTTGTTCGATCTCCGCTTGAACCTCGATTCGTTTTCTCGTCACGGGATCAGACAGGAAGGATGGATCGACGGTGTACCGCCGGGTATAGAGGTCCATCTGCTCATCCACCATTCCCCGATTTACGCTGCGCACCCGCTCGACCAGATCGCCGACGCCGAAACCGTCGATCCTCATCCCCAGGGCAATCTGAGCCGCCACCTTGTCTCCCTCCGTGACGGCTACATCCCTCATATTGTCGCCGAATCTGGCCACCCGAAGATTACGCATTTCATCCAAGCCGGCGGCGGCCCGCATCCACCGGTCGATCTCCGACTGGACCCCCTTATCCTTCCAGAAGCCGGCAATAACCCGTCGGGGAATCCCCAGCCGGGCTCCGATATGACCGTATTCACGGTCACCGTGGGCGCTCTGGTTGAGGTTCATGAAATCCATATCGATACTGTCCCAGGGAATGTCCCGGTTGAACTGGGTGTGCAGGTGGAGGAGGGGTTTCGTCAAGGCAGACAGTCCCCGGATCCACATCTTAGCCGGGGAGAAGGTGTGCATCCAGGTGATGACACCGATACACGCGCTATTCGCCCCCGCGGAAATGAGGGTTTCGGCAATACCTTCGCCGGTTAGGACCACCGGTTTCCATACGACGGGCACCGAGGTCAGATCAGAGGCGTTCAGTTCATCCACCATACTGCGGCTGTGCGCGGCTACCTCCGTGAGGACCTCTTCACCGTAGAGGTTCTGGCTCCCCGTGACAAACCAGACTTCTTTTCCCTTAAATCCTTCTGTATTCATATTCCTCTCCTCAGCAACGAAAGCCGCTCACCCCCACTCTCACGACCGGGAAAGCGATAAATTTGCGTGTACGTTAACGCATTATAGCGCACAAAACCCGGTGTGTCAAATTCTTATCTAATCTCTTCTCGAAAAGGGGGGGGTCTCCCTAAAGCTCGGCAGCCGCCTTTTTCGCTCTCCAAGAGGTAAACACCATCATGCCGATCACCACGGGAATCGAGATCATCGCCACTGTATTTCCATTAAAAAGATGAAAAAGGAGGAACCGCAGGTGATTCCCGCCGTCGGTAAACGCGGTGATCTCCTGGTGTGCCGCCAAAGCGGTCATTTCCCTGTTACCCGTTTCCAGGGCAAGCCTGGTAAACAAAGGAGCAAACCGGCTGGCGATAATCATAAAGGTCGCTACCACCGGGATTCCCGTTATCACGCTCCGCAGTACGTTTCCCCGGTGTACGATAACCGTCAGGGACATAATGGAAAGCAGGTTCGGCAGGTCCCCCAGGGGCAGGGTTTTGTTTCCCGGCACGATAAAGGCAAGAAGCAGCGAAAGGGGCATGAGCAGGAGTCCCGTCAGAATGACGGATTTTGACTCCATCAGGATGCCCGTATCGACCGCCACATTCAAACCCTTCCGCCGGGGAAACCTCCGGGTAATCGTTTCCTGCAGTACCCCGGTGACCGCGGTAATTCCCCGGGCAATAAGGCCGGCGCACACGGGCAGCAGGAACATCACTGCCGCAATATTGATGCTTGTCTTGAGAATATCCTTCAGCGGGTAACCGGCAAAACCGCCGAGAAGCAGGCCGAGGAGAACCCCGATAATCATCGGCTCACTGAAAAAATCCGACAGGGAGCCGCTCCTTTCATTTTTCGAGGGATTGACCTTAAGCCGCCTGAACCCGGGAATCCTGTCGTACAGAGCTTCCATGGTGACGGCGAAGGGAAGGAGCCCCACCACTGAGACGGGAGAAATAGTAACCCCCGTAAGGCCGGTTTCACGTTTTACGAAGGGTGCCGCCCAGTCTCCGTTTTTTATCGTATAGACGGCGATCAAGAGAACCGAGAGGAGAGCGAGAAACATATTTTCGCTGGTGCCGAAAATCAGAGCCCCGATGAGAGCGAAGTGCCAGTAATTCCAGATATCGATATAGATGGTTTTCGTTACGCCCAACAACAGCATCAGGATATTCACGAACATCACCAGCAGAATGGAAAGGGGGGCTACCGGGGAACTCCAGGTTATGGCCGCCAGAGGAACCCATCCCACATCCAGAACGGGGAACTCAAATCCCCACCGCGCAACCATCGAGGCGACCGCCGGTTGAATGATTCCCACGAAATAGGCGAAAACAATGAAGACTCCCGCGAAACCCACACCCAGTTTCAGAGCGGCCATAAAGGCATGGCGAACCTTCATTCCGACAAGGAGCCCGATAATGAAAATGAAGAAGGGCAGCATAACGTAGGCTTCAAATTCGAAGAACCCATGAATCACCGAGGTGAGAAAATCCATCATAAGCGTTATCTACTCCTTATGGCTGCGAAGGCGGCACACTCTGCTACCTGTCGTGAGCATTATAATAAACATGACGACAGTGATAAAGAGAGTAACCGTCATGATCAGGATCAGCAGTCTCACCACGAAAGGGCCCTGGCAGGCACCTCAGGTCATGTCGGCTCTCAGGCGATAAGGTTAAGACGATTCAATCACGAGAGTCCCTGTCAACAATTTTTCATTGGTAAAGATGAATCGGAAAAAAATGAAAGACTTGCGTTAAAAAACGAACTTTCTTCCTTCGCCTTGTACGATCAGCTAATAAAAGCGTAAAATTTCACACTATAATTGATAAGATACTTCATGTACTTCCGTACCTGCAGGCTATAAGATTTTCCATGCTCATTGCGGCGTTGCCGCTGATCTTTTTTATGTCAATTTGTTTGAAAAGGAGAGTTACATGAACAAGAAAATTCTATGTATGCTGATCATCCTGCTTGCAGTAAGTCCGTTTATTCTGTTTGCCGGCGGACAAAAAGAATCCGGTCTGATTAAGGTCGGTATCGTCAACAATCCGCCGTCCGAATCGGGCTATCGCGCGGCGAACGTGGCGGATTTTGAAAAGGTCTTCACGGAAGCGAACGGGTATGAGGTTTCGACCTTCTACAGCCTGAAGAACGATGAACAACTCAACGCGGCCGCTCAGTTTATCACCGACGGCGTGGACTATATTCTTATATCCGCGGCGGCCACCGACGGTTGGAATTCGGTTCTTACCAATGCCAAGGAAGCCGGTATCAAGGTGTTTCTCTTTGACCGGATGCTGAACGCTGCCCCGAGCCTGTATGAAGCCGCCGTGGTTTCCGACATGGCGAATGAGGGTGATACGGCCGTTGCGTGGCTGAAAGCTCAGAAGCTGCCGGTATACAATGTTATCCATATTCAGGGCGCCATGGGCAGCGACGCGCAGATCGGCCGTACCGCCGCTTTGGACAGGGAATTCGCCGCCGGCACCATGAAAAAAATCGTTCAGCAGACTGCCACCTGGGATGAAGCCGAAGCCAAGAAGATTGTCGAATCGGTGATCAATTCAGGAGAGCCTTTCAACGTAATCTATGCCGAGAATGACGGCATGGCCAAGGGCGCCGTTGCGGCTCTGGACGAAGCCGGCATCACCCACGGTATCGACGGAGATGTGGTTGTCATGGGTTTCGACTGCAACAAGTGGGCCCTCAGGGAACTGCTGGCGGGCAACTGGAATTATGACGGTCAGTGCAGCCCCTTCCAGGCGGCGGTCATCGACGGAATGATCAAAGAACTCGAAGCCGGTGGAAAGCTGGCGTCAAAGAAAGTAATTTCCGATGAAAAGGGTTTTGACGCGGCGACGATTACCCAGAGTGACATTGACACCTACGGGCTTGGAGATTAGTATTCATTAAGCAAGCCTCTTCAATTGAGGAGAGGAGCTTTGCCTTAAGAAAGGATGTGCGGCGCGGAGTGTGTGTATTTCCCACATGCTTTTCGCCGCCATTTTTTTAGTTTCCAAAGCGAAGAAGGTGGTTCATTTCCAATGAAGAATGACATTGTTTTATCCATGCGCGGAATTTCCAAAACCTTTCCGGGGGTTCGAGCCCTGCACAAGGTGGATTTTACCCTTAATGAAGGGGAGATTCACGCATTGATGGGTGAAAACGGGGCCGGCAAATCAACCTTAGTCAAGGTGTTAACCGGAGTGTATCCAAAAGATTCAGGGCAGATCAACCTGGCCGGAGCCGGCGATGACGTAACGATAAAATCACCTCAAGAGGCTCAGAATCTGGGCATCAGCACGGTGTACCAGGAGATATCTCTGTGTCCCAACCTGACTGTCGCGGAAAATATGTTTATCGGACGAGGCGCTTACCGTTTTGTCCATTGGCGCTCCCAGGAAAAGAAGGCGACAGAAATCTTAAGGAAGCTTCATATCCCGACGACCGCAACCCGGCAGCTCGGAACCTGCTCCCTGGCTGTTCAGCAAATGGTCGCTGTCGCCCGGGCCGTTGATATGGAATGTAAAGTCCTTATCTTGGATGAACCGACCTCTTCCCTGGATGAGCAGGAAGTTGCTTTGCTTTTCTCCCTGATGCGGGACCTGAAGTCCCGCGGCGTCGGTATCATCTTTATAACCCATTTTCTTGAACAGGCCTATGAGATAAGCGACAGGATAACCGTCCTAAGGAACGGAGAACTGGTCGGAGCCTATGATATAAAGGATTTACCCCGGCTGAAACTTATTTCCGCCATGATGGGCAAAGAAATAGACGACATGTCGGAATTACTCCATCGAAAAAAATCGTTGAAGCTGGATAATCCGGTGGTGTATGAAGCTTATGGTTTATCCAGCGCCGAAGGCACAAAACCTTTTAACTTTATAATTCATCAGGGAGAAGTAAACGGGTTTACCGGACTTCTCGGCTCCGGCCGTAGTGAGAGCGTCCGCGCCGTCTTCGGTGCCGACAGGATTACCGGGGGAAAAATCAAGATAAACGGTAAGGATGCTAAAATCTCAAAACCAAAGGACTCCATGAAGCACGGCATCGGGTATCTCCCCGAGGACAGAAAAGGGGACGGTATCATCGAGGACCTTTCCGTCCGGGAAAATATCATCCTGGCTCTGCAGGTGTTGAAGGGTTTTTTTCGGCCTTTTTCGAGAACCGAGGCGGAAGCCTTCGCGGATGAGTACATCACCTTGCTGGGGATCAAGACTGCTTCGACGGATACGCCTATTAAATCCCTTTCGGGGGGCAATCAGCAAAAAGCGATCCTCGCCCGGTGGCTGCTCACCCATCCGCAGTATCTTATCCTGGACGAACCGACCCGGGGTATCGATGTGGGCACAAAGGTTGAAATACAGAAACTTGTCCTGAAACTCGCCGAAGAGGGTGTCAGCGTCACGTTTATTTCTTCGGAAATAGAGGAGATGCTTACCACCTGTTCACGGCTGATTGTCATGCGGGACCGTAATATAGTCGGCGAATTGAAGGGTGATGAAATGACACAAAAAAATATTATGCACACCATAGCCGGGGAGGTTGGGCATCATGGTTAATAGTACCACGTTGGTCAAAGGGCTAAGAAAACTGTCACAATCTCAACTGGCGATACCCTTGTTTGCCCTTTTTCTGGTTATTGTTTTTAATGTGTTCAGAGATATCAGTTTTTTTTCCATATCCGTTAAAACGAACAATTTCGGCAATACCGTTCTTTCAGGAAATTTAATCAGCATACTGAACGGAGCCTCCGAGCTCGCTATTCTGGCCATCGGCATGACCTTGGTAACCTCGGCGACAAAAGGACAGGATATAAGCGTCGGCGCGGCGGCGGCCATAGCGGGAAGCGTTTTTGTCAAAGTACTTCGGGCCAATGAAATAACCATGCCGGTGATTCTTCTAGCCTTGCTGACAGCCTGTATTGTCGCCATTCTTTTTGCCCTGTTTAACGGTATGCTGGTTGCCCGATTCGATATTCAGCCGATGATCGCGTCGTTGATAGTGTTTACGGCGGGACGACCGATAGCCTATTGGATAAACGGCGGAGCAACGCCCAATGTCGACAGCCCCCTTTTAAGCTATATCGGAAGTTTTATTCCGGGGATTCCCATTCCAAGTCCCATTCTCATTGTCATTGCCTTCGGGATATTGATTACCCTGGCCCTGAGGTTTACCAATCTTGGATTATACATACAATCGGTGGGTATCAACGAACGAGCCGCCCGCTTAAACGGGATAAATCCCGTTTTGATGAAACTGCTGGTATTCATGATCCTGGGGGTTTGCGTTACTATCGCGGGTTCCATCAATGTCTGCCGCATAGGGCTTATAAACCATGAAACCATCCTCATAGATATTGAAATGGACGCAATTTTAGCCGTTGCCATCGGAGGAAACGCCTTAAGCGGCGGTAAATTCAAATTGGCCGGGTCGGTTATCGGTGCCTATATCATTCAAGCCCTGACGATCACGCTTTATGCCATGAAAGTGTCTTCCACGGCGGTGAAAGCCTATAAGGCCATCGTTATTATAGTTATCGTTGTATTAGGTTCGCCGGTGGTTCAAAAATGGGTCCTCCAAATACGCGACAGGCTCTTTAAAAAATCGATGAAACTGGTGGAGTATAAGTGATATGGAATCAGTAAGGAAACAGACCGGCAAACCCAAGGAGCCCATTTCAAGCACAACATTGCTCCTTACTATAACGATCAGCACCTTTATCGCTATGTACCTCCTTGCCATGATTGTCTGGGGCGGCGGATTCCTGAATCCTCAGCAGTTCTTGGACATTTTCAATAACAACGCGTATTTAATTGTGATTTCCTGCGGAGTCACCCTGGTTATGATAACCGCCGGTATAGATATTTCGGTGGGAGGCACGGTCGCCCTGATAACCATGGCCTGTGTTGTTTTTATGGAAGACTACAGTGGAAGCGTAGCGGCTTCAATCATTCTGGCTTTGGGTATCGGACTGGCCATGGGGATAGTACAGGGATTTCTGGTAGCATATTTGAAGATACAGCCCTTTATTGTCACCCTGGCCGGTATGTTCTTCACAAAAGGGATGACCACCATCGTCAGCAAGGCTCCGCGCACGGCGACCAACGAAGTCTTTCTGGCAATGAAAAATTTCCGCATTGAACTTCCCTTCGGCACTTACGGGAAAACCGGTAATTTTATTCCCGCCAGAATCGAGCCGGGTGTCATAATCGCCCTGGCAATTGTATTCATTGTATGGGTTGTTCTTAAATGGTCACGCTTCGGACGCAACGTCTACGCCGTGGGCGGTAACTCGGAAAGCGCGCTGATGCTCGGTATAAATGTCAAGCGCACAAAATTCTTTGCCTACGTACTGAGCGGTATATTCGCGGGCATCGGCGGTTATGTCTATCTGATGCACACCGGGGCGGGAAACGCGGCGAACGCGTATCAGGCGGAAATACAGGCCATTGCCTCCTCCATTATCGGCGGAACATTATTAACCGGCGGCGTGGGCAGTGTGATCGGGACGCTCTTCGGCGTGATGTCTTTAAAGACGATAAACAATATCGTAATCGCGTCGGGATTGAGGGAGCCCTATTGGCAGAGTATCACCACAGGGCTGATGTTGTGTTTCTTTATCCTGCTGCAGAGCGTCATTCTCACTCTGCGCAAAAAGAAGCGGCAAGGGTTCACAACTGCAGATGTATAGCGTTGATTCAGCCCTGCGATTCAGATTTCATGTATCCCCGGGGATACACGGAATCTGACCCTCAAACCAAGGGGATAACGCACCCAGGCAAAGACTTTCAGGATGTTCGGATAAGCGAAAACGGGATCCCCCTTGGCTGTTCCTGTGGACAAACCGGCGGCAATGTCATATCGTGTTGAAAACATGTTGAGTAAGGAAAGAAAACCGAAGATAGTAAAAACTCTGGGTGTGGTACTGTTGGCCCTTGTAGCTTTAGGCGTGCTCGCTGTCGGGATATTTCTGGCAATCAATGTAAACTTTTCAAACCCGGAGGACCTGAAAGCCTTTCTGGACACGAAAATGAAAAAACTGGACCTGGCGGGTCTTGCCTTCGCCGTGGTGGAGGGGGATACGCCGGTGGAATTCCATTCCTATGGATACGCCGATCTGGTCGAGGAAAGACCGATCACCGAAGACACCCTTTTTCAGATGGCTTCCGTTTCAAAAACAGTAACCGGTACGGCGGTCATGCAGCTCAGCGACCGGGGAAGGATAGATATCGATGAAGATATAAATACCTATCTGCCCTTTGATGTGAAAAACCCCTCCCACCCGAACAAGGCTATAACCACGCGCATGCTGCTGACACACACCTCGTCTATTATTGACAACTGGGATGTGTACGATTCCTTCTACACCATCGATGCAGGCGGTGGTGATCCCACCGTCAGCCTGGCGGATTTCAACCGGGGGTACCTGACAAAAGACGGCGAATATTACGATGCAGAGCTGAATTTTTCAGCCAAGGTCCCCGGCACATACTACAAATACTCCAATTGCGGCTATGGGCTGTTGGGGTACCTGGTGGAATGTGTGAGCGGCACGGATTTCAATATCTACTGCACTGAAAACATATTCACACCCCTCGGCATGGACAGTACCCGGTGGTTTCTGGAAGAGATCGATCTGGACCGACTGGCAAAACCTCACGAGGGCGAAAAAGCACTGCCCTATTACGGCTTCGCGACATACCCGGACGGCTGCCTGAGGACCTCCGCCGGGGACTACAGCAGGTTTTTATCCATGTTTATGCACCAAGGTACACTGGGTAATGTGAAAATCCTGGAAGAGAGTACAGTGGCTGAGATGTTGAAACCCCAGGTAAGGGATCTGAATGAAAACCAGGGTCTGACATGGGATCTAAAAGTGCCGGAGGAAATCTTCATAACCTGTGACAGCTATGTCTACGGCCACAGCGGCGGAGACCCGGGAGTATCCACCATGGTAATGTTTAACCAGGATATAAAGAAAGCTGCCATCCTCTTGATCAACAGCGATGTGGAGATGAAAGAGCTGATTACCTATCGACAGATAGTAAAACGAATGGTGGAGGAGATTTCCGAATAGAAAGGGCTGTCCCTTTCTGAAACCGCCGTACAATGCAACCTTTGTAATCGACCTTTCTTACATTTGAAGCCACACTACATCGAGTCTTGGAGAGGCTCAGTGCGCATACGCGCTTTACCTTTCCCGGATACCACCGATTGACAATCCGGTTCCAGTTCCCTATCGTTTCTACCACTAT
>JAFGDJ010000034.1 GCA_016932135.1 Spirochaetales bacterium
CAACAATTCCTACGTCTACTCCGGCTTGGGTATATACCCCGAAGCCGAGTTTATCATCTATAAACCCTATATCGGGGATATATCGCCCCTGGATATCGGCGCGGCGGTACGCGGTCACCTGGGTATCGCCTTCGGCGGAGCCGACAGTGTTCTCTCGGCGGGGGTGGGGGTTCTGGCTACCCTTCACTTCAGTCTGAAAGGTCTGGGGTTTATCAGCCCGGAGATCATGGACAACGTGGAGGCCTTTTCCGAACTGGGTCTGGGTTTCAATATTCTCAGGCATTATACCTCCGATCCGGGTCTGGTCTTCATTCAGACCTCCGGCGTCAAGTACCACATCAACAACAGCCTGGCGGTGAAGGCCGGATACACCAGCTGGGGCTATGAAGGCGGACCCTTCCTGGGAGCCCACCTGAAGATCGGCCCGGGACAAACGGTAGTACAGAAAAGCCTGGACCTGCCCTCCGGAAGCTTGAGCGTCCCCTACAAACAGATCTACCTGGCTCAGTTTTACGCCCTCTACTGGTACATCTTCGCGGCGGGGGGGTATTTCTTCGATGATTCCACCTACGCGGTGGGGCAGGGCACCGTCTGGTCCATCACCTCATCGGATTCGGAAAACGATGAAATGACCATCGAACGGTCTCTGCTGGCTCTTCAGAACGACGGTTCCAAGTGGTGGAAAGTCCGCTTCTATGACGACGATATGGAACTGCTCTATGAAGTGAAGACCGATCCCCAATACCGGGTCGTCAAGTTCCGATTCAGGGACAGCGAAGAGGGCCAGACCGGGGAGTATGTTCTTACCCCGGAAGAAATCGAAAGTATGAACCCGGCGGAAACCCGGGTGATCACCGAAGAGGAATACGCCGAATGGATCCAGGGAAAGGAACGGGTCAAAACCCCGGCGGGAACCTACAACACCGATCATGTTCAGACCACTTATTCCGACGAACAGGACGAATGGGCTTACAACTGGTGGATTACCGACCAGGTTCCCGGCACCATGGTAAAATTCAAATGGGTTGATTCGGAAGACGAATGGTATCAGGGTGAGTTGATAGAGATTACTTCAGGTAACAAACCCGAACTGGGGTCTACGGACTAAACCGTAGGCTATTCATGATGACCGTGAAGCCGGAGAAATCCGGTTTCACGGTTTTTTTTGGTCTATTGTTCTTTCTTGGGAGCGAAATACTGCATAAGCTGAACAAAGTAATAGATCTGCTTATACACCTCCGTTATCTGACGCCGAACCTGTCCGTCGGAGGCACTTTGCAGTTCCTTCCAGTTAATAATCAATTCCGGAGGCTGCTTGGCCGCGTCCTCCAGGGCGTATTTCAGGCTTTTTCCTATGGAAACGAGATGCTGCACCGACTGTTCGATGTGCCGCAGGGCCGTATCGTTGGCTTCTTTCAAGGATTGACGAAGAATTTTCATGCTGGCGGCGTTCTTTTCAGCCTTCTGCAAGGAACTCTTGATAACGCTCCCCCGTTCCCCTTCATCGGCCAAGGATTCGTCAAAGGCCACGATCTCATCGGCGACCCGCATGAGGGCGTAAAAAGACTCGGAGAGCTGCTGGGACATCAAGGTGGTAGACCACTTTCCTCGGATAAGAAGAAAATCAACAATTTCTCGAATATCTTTTTTCAGATGATCCAGCAGGAAGGCCTTCAGATAGTTCAAGGGTTCAATATGGGTATAACCGCCGAGCATCTTTTTGGAAAACATCATGTTTGACTTTTCGGTGTAATATTTTGTCCGGGATATGGCCATGGAGCCGAACACCTGGTTGCAGAGTTCCTCGATTTTTTTGGTCTTTTTCTCTTTCAGAAGTTTCTGTACGACCAATTCGGTCTGCGTTTTTATCTTGGTCAGGTATTCTTCCACGATCTTTTGATTGGGAAAACCCGCTCCGGCGCGATAGTCCGGATTTTCACTCAAGTGTCGGACAATTAATTCCAGAATACCGGAATTATAGACATCGGACATCTGTTTCAGAATCTTCTTCCATTGATCCCGGTTCACCACTTCGACGTTTTTGTATTCCTTCAGGATAGTAAACAGGGTTCCCCAATCGGCTTTCTTTTGCATCATGGGAAGAAGCTCAAGAAAATCCATCAGATCATCGGTGATATAATCACCGTTTATAGCTTCGAAGGCGGGATTATAAAGAAAATCCCTTTCAGGGAAGCCGGAATCAAACTTTCGCAGAACAAAATAGTAATCAAAATTGATGAACCGTAGAAAAACCGAAAGCAGATTGTAGGCTTCCTCTACCTGCTGAACCTTTGTTCCGTTAAAACCGGAAAAAAAGTTTACCAGCTCTTCCTTAATTTCTCCGGAAAGACGTTTGATGTCCGAAGACATCAAACGCTGCCGGATTGCGTCTTCCGAGAGGTTTTCCAACACTTTACTCTGAGCGGGGGTGAGAAAACTCTCTATAAGAATTGTCTTAATGGCTCCGGATTGTTCCGCGTGTTCCAGGAAGACCTGAGCCGGACCGATTACTTTGTATATGTCATAGAAAAAACGAGCCATCCCCGGCAGGGCTTCGCCCCCCTTGGGGTTGTAGAATTTATATTTCTGTTTTTTCAGCTCTTTGGCTATTTCCTTCAGCAGTTTTCGTTTTTCTTTTTCCGGATCGTTTCGACTGAAGAGAAGGGTGATGATCTTTTCAAAAAAACCTGGTTCGGAGCTCGCCTTGGTCTTAAGATCGTCTTCCATATCACAAAATAGTAGGGGAAAACGGTGGGGTTGTCAATGAACGGTCGCTTAAAGGTCTCTGCATTCCTCGCCCCCCTCCGGACCTGCTTCACAGAGGTGTATCAATGGGGATACTATAACTCTATGAGGCATGCCCCGGGACAGGATGAGAGCTTTCTCGCCAGGCTTAAGGAAGCCCTGGAAACCCGCGGATTTTATGAAATCCGGACCCTTCCGCTTAAGGAAGTGCGCCTTCGCCTGGAGGAAATTCCCGGTGACTGGGGAATCCCTCCGGCTCTCACCGGCCGGGGAACCCTTCTAATGGCAGCTTTTCCGTACACCCGGCCGGGGGAAGGCTCTGACGCCTCACAGCCGGGGGATCCCCACGGGCTAATCGCCCCCTTCGCCCGGCGGCATTACTACCAGGAAGCGGTAACCCGCATGAAGGGCTGCCTTATGGACCTGGGCCGGCAGGACAAAGACGTCCGCCTTTTTTCCAACTCCAGGCTGCCGGAAAAGCCCCTGGCCGCCGCCGCGGGGCTCGGTTTTTACGGCCGCAACGGCCTTCTTATCGTTCCGGGACTGGGATCCCGCTTTATCCTGGCCGGGATGATGTTGCCCCTATCGATCGGTGAGGCGTCTCATCCGCCTCTGACGGACGAACCGGGGGCTTTCTGCGGCTCCTGCCGGCTCTGTATAGACGCCTGCCCCACCGGTGCCCTGGACGGTTTCGGCAACCTGGATAAAAACCGCTGCCTGCAGGCCTGGGCCACGGAAGACACGGTGCTGCCCGATACCCTGAAGAACCTCTGGGGCAAACGCCTCTACGGCTGTGAAGCCTGCCAGGAACCCTGTCCATATAACAACGCCCCGATACCGGACGATCCGCCGATTACCGGGGAACTGGGCTCTTCCGTATCCATCCGCCTGATCCTGGAAAAAGGCCGGGAAGGTTCTTTGAAGTCAATCTTAAAAGGAACGGCCTTGGGTATGGCCTGGATGAAACCGGAAGTTTTTATACGAAATGCCCTGTTGTCGGCGGCTTCAGCCGGCGAGAAAGCCTTGTCGGATGCGGCAAGACCCTATCTTCACCATAAAAACCGCACCTTATCAGAAACAGCCCGGCAGGTTATGGCTGCGCTGGATTCTTCCGATTGAAATAACGCCGACCGGCCAGCCCGCCGAACAAAGCCCCCAGGCCATCGAAAAGAAGATCCAACCCTTCGGGCGTCCGCCCGGTATACCGCTGCAGAATCTCCAGCAGGCCGCCATAGACAACACAGGCGATCAGAATGCAGGCCATATGACTCCACCGCCGGTTTTTTAAGGATCCTGTCATCAGAAAAGCCAGAACAGCGTAAGATACGGCATGAAAAAGCTTGTCTATCCCCGGAAAGGTAACCGGGGCTTCCGGTGTCTGTGGCAAAAGAGACAGAACACCTATCATCAACGCCGTGAAGGCCGAAAATCCCTGAAACACCTTGATTTTCCACATAGTGAAACAGTGACAGGACTTTTTCCCCCGGTCAAGCCATCTTTCCTTGACAAGGGACAAAGGCCTTCAGTATGCTCGGGGGTATGAACACATTAGCCAAAGAATTAAACGATCAATTACAGGGAACCATAATCTACGATCTGCTGTCGGATCTGGGAAAAAGAATGTACTTTCCCAAGGGCATCGTGGCCCAGAGTTCCGAGGCAAAACAGCACGCCTCACGGTATAACGCTACCATCGGCATGGCCGTTTCCCAGGGGAAAGCCATGATTCTGCCGGCCATAGCGGAGCAGTTCTCCGAACTTTCTTCCACCGAAGCAGTGGCCTATGCCCCCACCGGTGGAATTGCCGAACTACGGTCTCTCTGGAAAAAGGAGATCGGCCGCAAGAACCCCACCGCCGATTGCACGAAGATATCCGAGCCGGTAGTGGTATCCGGCCTTACCAACGGTATCGCCCAGGTAGCGGACCTTTTCGTGGACCGGGGAGACGTGGTGGTGGTTCCGGATATGTTCTGGGGAAACTACCGGCTGATCATTGAGGAAAAACGGGAAGCTTCTCTGGCGGAATTTCCCTTCTTTGAAGCCGGCGGCTTACATATCGCTGGCTTCCGCCAGGCTATGATCGATAACGCGGTAAACGGCAAAATCGTCACGATTTTAAATTTCCCCAACAATCCCACGGGCTATTCCCCCACCGTTGAGGAAGCCCACGCCGTGGCGAAGATGCTTCAGGGCCTGGCGGAGGAAGGGTACAAGATTCTGGCCATCATGGACGACGCCTATTTCGGCCTTTTTTATGAAAAAGACACCTATCGAGAGTCGGTATTCTCATTACTGCATAATCTGCATGAAAACATTCTGGCAGTAAAGATAGACGGGCCCACCAAGGAACACTTCGTCTGGGGCTTCCGGCTGGGTTTCGTCACCTTCGGATCGAAATCCCTGACAACCCAGCAGTATGAAGCCCTGAACAAGAAACTCACCGGGGCAATCCGTTCCTCTATCTCCAGTTCCTCCCAGCCCGCTCAATCGTTACTGCTTCACGCCCTGAAGCGTTCAGACTTCGAAGCGGAAAAAGCCCGGCTGGACGATTCCCTGGAAAAGCGTTACTTCACCTTGAAAAAAATCGTGGAGGCCAACGCGAACTCATCCGTTCTGAAAGCCCTGCCGTTCAACTCGGGATATTTCATGAGCTTTGAAATGATTTCGGGCAGCGCCGAGGCTTTACGAAAGGAACTTCTTATGAAAGAAGGCATCGGGGTGATATCGATCAAAGATCGCTACATCCGGGTCGCCTATTCCAGCGTAGACGAGAAGGACCTTAATGATATGCTTTCCGTTCTTTTTAAAACAGCGGAAAAGATGAGATAAAAGAACCGGAAGAAACCTGGGTTATATCCGGCAGGTTCCCCGAAAGGCGGACATGAAAGAATCTCAGGAAACTAGAAGACGGCCCAACTCCGCCAGTTCGGGAATTCTATCATACTCTTTCTTACCTGTCGGGTGTTCCTGTTTATCCAGCTCAATAACCTTCAGAAACAATTCGTTTATCTTATCGGCCAGGATTCCCAGGTTTGAACCCAGGTTGCTCACCGCCATATCCCGGAGTATCTTATCCCGGTCCGACGCAGCCGCTGAGGACGAACCACCCTTAAGGCCGGGCAGGACCGTTTTCCTCACCTGGGAAATAAACACCGCCATGGAATAAATTTGTTCATAGAGTTCGTCGTACCGATATCCCTGCAGGCGGGTATAATCGGAAATCTCAATCAACTTCTCCACGTTATCCCAGACCCCTTTATCCAGGGGCATATGGAGAAGGATATTACGCAAATGGCGGTTAAAGATATTCAGCCTGAAATGATCACCTATCGCTTCGATGGATCCGAAGATTTCCTGCTCTTTAATAGGCATATTATTCTCTCCTTAAAAGTGAGCATACTACTCCTTTTGTCTCATTGTCCAGCCAGCCGACCTTGATAGGTCTGCCTCCGTTTCATTTCCTCCAGCACCTGCTGATAAAAGAAGGCTTTCGCCCAGGTTCCCCGGGGGGCAACTAACCGGTTATCCGGAGTGTCACAGGTAAGACGAAGAAGGACCACTTCCCGGGGAAGAAGCTCCAAGGCTTTCAGGGTGTAATCCAGGTGCCTGGGAAGAGAGGGGACCGATAATTCACCGGATAGATACTCCTCGGCCAGAGCGGTTCCCGCGGGTATATGCAGGTTATGAATTTTCACCCCCTCCGGGTCTAAGTCCCTCAGATACCGGATAGTATATTCGATATCCTTCCAGTCTTCTCCGGGCAGTCCGAAAATGAGATGAACCGCCGTTTTCAACCCGTGATCCTTCAGCAGACGAAAGGCTTTCTCGAAACAGCGCCGATTATGCCCACGCCGTATTCGCTGAAGGGTGGCGTCACGGGCCGATTGCAAGCCCAGTTCCACCCAGACGTCTCTTTCGGCGGTCTTATAGGACCGTAGAAGCGCCGCTTTTTCCTCATCCACACAATCGGGCCGGGTGGAAACAACCAGCTCAACAAAGGGATGACAGGATAAGCCGTGATCATAGAGCCGCTTCAGGTTTTCCGGGGTATCGAAGGTTCCGGAAAAAGCCTGGAAATAAAGGATAAAAAACTCTGCCTTGTAACGATGTTGAAGAAACATGATTCCTCGCCGGATCTGCCGTTCCGTTTCTTCCAGGCGGGAAGGAAGATTCCTTCTTTCCTCCACCCCTTCGCCGTCCCTCTGATAGGTGGACAGGGCGCCAAATCCGTCGCAGTAGGTACAGCCCGGGGAAGACCGTCCGGAAGGGCGGTTGGGGCATGAAAATCCTCCGTCTACCCCTACTCGGTACACTCGTTTGCCGTATTTTTCTTTTAAGATTCGCGCGTAACTGGTGTATGGATAGTCATCAGCGGATTCCGGGATTGACAGTGCTTTCTCCTTCGTCTTAGAGTTTACACCCATGATGCATCTTCAGCAACGGATCTTACGATTCCTTTTTATCATCCCGGTCTTGCTTTTTTTCTCCGGCTGTCCGGGAGACCGAAGCACCACCCTTGTTCTAACCACCGATCGACCGGAGATGGCGGTGGTAGCGGAGATGTTCAACGCCGAACAGGATGAATATAAAATCGAATTGGTTCTTCATACCCGCCCGGCGAGGGGAACCGACTACGATATCATTTTTTCAGAATACCTGCCCAGCGTGGCATTGATCGATCAGTTTCTTCCCCTGGACGATCTTTTCTCCAAGGGTTATATCGATAAAAACCAATTTTACACCGACTCGCTGCAGGCTGGAATATTCGAAGAAAAACAGGTTCTTTTGCCGGTTTCCTTTACCATACCCGCTGTTTTACTTCTTTCCGGAGCGGTTCCGGATGAGACCGGGGGCTCTCAGATATCCCTGAGCACCCTTCTGGAAGAAAGCCGCCTTTACAACGAGACAAGTACAACCCGGTTTCCAGCCAGGGGTTTTTCACCGCTCTGGTCCACGGAATTTCTCTATCTCATAACCAGGCTGCATAACACCAATTTTCGAGAATCTTCTGAAGGATCCCTGGTGTGGAACAATATGAACCTGGAAAGAAGCCTGGAATATATCCGAGACTGGGTTTACACCATGAACGGAGGCTTGGAGGAGGAAAACCGGTTCAAGGAAACCTATCTCTATGATCCCGGATATAAACTGGTTTATTCCGGCAGAATTCGGTTTTACCCTGTGGAGTACCAGAAATTTCTCCTTATTCCTGCAGATATTCAACGAAATGTGGATTTTCGATGGGTCTCCGATGGAACGCGAATTCCGGTGCATGAAAACATGGTATATGCCGGTGTGGTCAGGAAACCAGGTAATCGGAAAGCCGCCATAGCTTTCATGAGCTGGTTTTTTCAGGAAAGCACTCAGGAAAAAATCCTTGAATCCCTTCAGTTTAAACGTATCCGGAGTTTCGGTGTAGCCGGGGGGTTTTCATCCATCAGACGAGTCAACGAGCTTATTCTGCCAAAATATTACCCCGGTATCGCGGGCCGGGTTCCCGCCCCGGGTCAATTAAGCTTCCCTCCGGCTTTACCGGCCAACTGGTACAGAATAAAAAGCGAGGTTGTTATTCCCTTCATCAACGAAACAATCTTATCCACCGGCAGCGTGGAATCTCTGGATCAGCGTTTATTGACCTGGTACAGCCAGCAAGCAAAGTAAAAGAAAGAATCTTTTTTATAGGCGCCCGCAGGGCGGGACAAAAACAGATCGGAGTTCCAGCAGATTATCGGGAAGATCGCTAAAAACCCTTCGCCACACCTCATCGCTTTCCATACAGAGGTAGATCGGAGCGTTCACCTTCAATCGAAGCTGCTCCACCATAAAGCGGTACATGCCGATCCGCACTTTCTGGATATACCGGAATTTGCCGTCCCGGCAGCGGACAAACTCATCATATAGGTAGGACACCCCGTCCATTTTATCCTTCAGCCCCGGGGGATAGCGAAAGGTCCCCAGGCTGATCCAGGCGATTTTTTTCGAATCAAACTCCCCCAGGGCGGATACCACTTGAGCGTAATCCTCTTCCCACCCCTGATAGCGAATAATCGGGTCAAAATGGAAGGAAACCAGGTATCCCGCCGCGGCCCCGCGGCGCGCCGCAGCCAGCCGGGCGTACAGATCCGCCGCGTCGGGTTCTTCCCGCTGCACCACCGAAGGGGGGTTCAAGGAAAACCCCAAAACGGTTTTACCTTTCTCCGGAATATCCAGCAGATGATCAACTCGGTCCGTCTTGGTCTTCAGCTCAAAATAGACGTTTTCCAGATCATGGATTGCCTGTATATAATCCTCCGACAACCGGAAAATCGGGTCGTATTGCAGAGAATCGCCCACTTCACCGGTACCGATCCGCAACACCCGGTCGTCGTTCAAGGCCGCCAACTCCCGGATTCGTGCAATTCCCGGCCGCGGGTCTACCATGACGGTGATGGGTTCAAAATTCAGGTAATGCTTCATGATACAGTAGGAGCACCCCAGGGTACAGCCGACGTATTGATCCACGGTTATGTAGTTGCAGCACAGGTGCCCCCGGGACCCGGGACACCGGGTTACCGGATCACCCTGGGGTTCCGAGAGAAATACCGTTTTACTGTTCATGTGGACGGGATCGATCTCCTGCTTTTCCTTCACCCTGATCAAGGGTACCTGGGGGAACCTTTCGGAAAACCGATGAACCGCCGGCATATCCGCCACAGAAGAGGAAACATAGGCCCGTAAAAAAGGACTATCTAAGAAGTTTGAATAGCTCATCGCTCTCTTCTCTCAAGCGGGCCAGGGTATCCAAGACTCGGCCCAGCTGTTTTTTCCCGGTGTATTGAAAGGAAACGGAAAAACCCTTTCCCTCGAACCCCGGCGGTTCAGTGAGTTGAATACCGGAGCCTTCCAATAAACGGGAAGAAAAATTTTTAAAATCCCGGCGCATTTCCGTTAACCGGGGATAACGAAGAGCTTCCAGAAAATGAAAAGGATCCTCCGAAGCACCCATTTCTTCCAGAAGCTTCAAGAGTTTTTCAGAAGAGAGGGAATCTCGTATACTGATTTCTCTCATGAACACCAGAGCGGTCCGCCGCTGGGAAAAAGTACCGGAGGAAAAAATCTCCAGAGCGCGCTTCAGTATGTTCGTGTCCAGCCCGGTCAGCATCCCGGCGGTCTTGAGATCCATGTAACCGGTATCCACCGATTCTTTTAAAATCCCCGGCAACTCCAGGTATTTCTTCGCCTGCATGAGAAACGAGCCGTCCGATTGAATAAGAGGGATGACCTCATCGGAACGCGAAAGGAGGTGTTTTTTCTCAAGAAAAGAATACACCTCTCCTTTTTCCTTCAGGGAAAATCCGTCTCTTCTTCCTTCCAGCCGCAAGGCCAGGGAAAGAAGCTCCATTTCATCACCTTGAATTTCCACCGACGGAAGGTCTTTCAGGCCCAACTCCCCGGCTCGTCGGACCAGGGCATGCCCCCAAACAAGGGTTTTACCGCTCTTAGGCAGGGGAGGAACAAGATGACGAGACAGGAGTTCATCGTCCACAGGACAGGAGTCCGGAAAAAGATCGTAGTCTTTTCCCTGAAACAGCGATTCTTCAAGTTCAAGTATATTCATAACGGTTACGTATCAGTTCCCCAGAAAGTCTTCTTCCGGTAATTTTATACTAACCAGGGCACCTTTGTCATTCCGGTAACCGACCTTTCCGCCCAATTGGGCCGTCAAGGATTCAATGAGCTTCCAACCCAGGGTATCACCGGAACTTCCGAGGAAATTTTCATCAAAACCCTTGCCGTTGTCCCGGACTTCCAGGGACATCTGGTTCCCCATATCTCGATAAAAACGAATACGAATGATCCCCCCTTCTTCTCCCCAGGATGCGGATCCTTTGGGGAAGGCGTATTTTACGGAATTGGTTACTAATTCGGAAATAATTAAAGCCAGGGGTATCGCGGTGTCCACGTTCACAAAGATATCGGGAACATCACTCACAAACAGAAGAGGGTGTAGCTCTTCCGTTGAAAGAGCGAGAATGTTATCCACCAGATCATGAATAAATTCGTTTAAATTCAAGCACGACATGTCGGTGCTTTTATAGAGCTTATCATGAACCAGGCTGATGGACTCAATTCGTGAACGGAGGGCCCGCATAATCTTCACGTCGGCCTCACAAACTACATTATCCAGCTCCAGGCTGACTATACCGGCCACCATAGCCAGATTGTTCTTCACCCTATGGTGAATTTCCTTTAACAGGATATCCTTATCCTTCAGGGCGTCGGTGAGTTCTTTTTCAACCCTTTTATACCCGCTGATATCCTTCATGAGAACAATGATTCTCGGTCCGAATTCATCCTCCAGATATACCAAATTGACCACCAGGGTTTTGTCGCCCAGGGTTACATCCAGGTCCTGAGGTTCCTCCCTCTTTTCTCGTGGAAGAAGAGCCAGGTGCTTCCTAAGTTCTTCCTGGTCCCGGGGCTCAAACCAGGAAGAAAACTTCGTAGCCAAAAGTTCTTCTTCCGGCCGTCCTAAAAAGCAAGCTGCCCGGGGATTGGCGAACAGAATTTCCTCTTCTCCGGTTAGTTCCACAATACCGTCGGAGATGTTATTCAACACCACATCGGCATGATACCGCCCCGCCAATAACTCACTGGTAATGCTTCTGCGGTACACTCCCTCCAGGCCTAAAACATTCTCCGGTGGCTGAAAAGACGAGTCCCGGGCTTTCTTTTCCAGGAGGTCGAGAATAAGGGTCTGCATATTCCCCACAGGCCCCTTGGCAATGCACACATCCCCGCCGAAGCTCTTGACGTCAATTTTTCTTTCCGCGGCGATAGCGGAGATAACGATGATAAAAAGGTCTTTATACCCCTCTCTGGTACGGATGAGTTTACAGAGTTTATCTCCCTGCAATTTCGGCATGATCATATCTACGATCAGAACATCGGGCTTAAACTCATGCATTATTGCCAGAGCTTCTATGCCGTCCGAAGCCGTCTCAACATTGTACCCCGCAGTCTGCAAGATTTGTTTGAAGGTTCGAACAATCTGGGCACTGTCATCCACCAGGAGGATTTTATTATTCATACAGAAGTACTCCTATCTCATGAGACTTAAGAATAAGTATAGTGATTTTTTTTTCTGTTTTCTAATCGAAAGAAAAAAAAGAACCGACAATCTGCCGTCGGATCCTGAGGAGCGCTTCTTGACAGAGCAGCGGGTCCTCCCATAGGATGGCCTTTATTGTAAACCCGGGAGGATTCTACTATGGAAGTAAAAAAAAGCCTTGGTTTGGCGGTCATCGGATGCGGTACAGTCGGCGGAGCCGTCATATCGCAAGTACTGAACCAGAAGGCTTATCTGACTGAACGGACCGGACTTAACCTGCAGCTTCTGGCGGTAGTCCAACGGTCCGGATCCACCACCGCCGCTCGTAAAGGGATAGATCCGAAGCTTATCACGGAAAACCTGGATGAGGTTTTGCAAAACCCCGCTGTTGATATTGTGGTCGAACTTATCGGTGGCACAACCACCGCCCGGGACAGTATTCTGAAAAGCTTAGCCGCAGGGAAGCACGTGGTGACCGCCAATAAGGCCCTGCTGGCTCAACACGGCGCCGAACTCTTCGCGGCCGCCCGAAAAGCGGGAAAAGCCCTCTCCTTTGAAGCATCCTGCGCCGGGGGTATCCCTATCGTTCAAACCCTGTTGAGCGGGTTGGCGGCAAATCGCATAGAGGCTTTGTACGGTATCGTAAACGGTACCTGTAATTATATCCTCACAGAGATGATCCGTAAAGGAACCTCCTATGCCGAAGCTCTCGCCGAGGCTCAGGCCGCCGGGCTGGCGGAAGCGGACCCCACCCTGGATGTTTCCGGGGGTGATTCGGCCCATAAACTCGCCATTCTTTCGGCCCTGGCCTTTGGTAAAAAGATCAAATTCGACGACATTCCTGTGCAGGGAATCAATAACCTGGAGGTGATGGACGTCAACTTCGGTCGCGAACTGGGGTTTGTGATCAAACTCCTGGCCGTGGCTCAACGGAAAGAAAACACCCTTTCCCTGCGGGTCAGGCCGGCTTTTATCTGGGAAGACCATCCCCTGGCCTGGATCTCCGGCCCCTTTAACGCCGTGAGTGTCTACGGAAGCGCGGTTGGCCATACCATGTACTATGGCCGGGGCGCGGGTGGGTCTCCCACGGCGTCGGCTGTCCTGGCCGATATAATCGCTACAGGTTTGGGGTGTTCCCAGGCCTGGTTCGATAACCTATCTCTCTGGCCGGACGTAACAGAGCCGGCAGTGCAACTGCCGGTGGAAGAAATAGAAAGCCGCTACTATCTGCGGCTGATGCTGGAAGACAAGCCGGGAATTCTCGGCAGAGTAGCGGAAATTCTGGGGGAATATAACATCAGCATTTCCTCGGCCTTACAGAAAGAACTTCCTCCGGACCGGGTGGATAAAGAAGGGGTTCCCTTCGTCATTACCACGCATCTGGCCAGGGAAGGGAACGTTACCCAGGCTATGAAAAAGATAGAAAGCCTTCCCGCGGTCCTGGAACCGGGAGTTATCATCAATATCATCGACGAACACGCGGAAGCCTTTTAATCAGC
>JAFGDJ010000228.1 GCA_016932135.1 Spirochaetales bacterium
CCGAATTCCTCTTCCGAATCTTCCAGCATGGGTATCAGGGTAAGAAGATAGGAATAGCCTCCCACTTTCACGAAGCCCCGGCGGTATCGGCCGAAGCGGATACCGAAATCCATTCCCGGTACATTGAAGTCTGCCAGATAGACATCCAGGAAAAGGGGGCTCCTTTTTTCCGCCTGGAGGGTTAGTTCCTTTCCCGATACATCCAGAAAAAAGGTGCCGGTGTCCGGATAGTGGCGGGACGAATGCAGGGTGTAGCTGTACAACGCCGGAGCGGTTAGGTCCAGTACCGCCGTGCCCTCTGCGTTGAGGTGGATATCCCCGTCCGCGCATCCTAACAGGATAGATTCCGCCGGACCGTGGATTACCAGGGGAGCGGAATACTGCTCGTTTTCCCGCTGCTGGGAAAAGCGCCGTACCGATTCCTTTAACTCGGAGAAGAGCCTTTCGGGGTTCCTGAAGACGCTGGCGAGATAATCGGAGTTTTCCAGGGAAAAGACGGTCCTGTTGCCCTCCAGAGTACGGTATTCAGCTGCCAGGTGCAGGATATCTGCCTGTTTCTCGAAACGAAGAAAAAGCCATCCCGCCAGGCCTGTGGTTACAAGCTCTTCTGAAACATTTGTTTCAATAGTCCTGTCATCCGTGAGAAGGGGAGTTAGGTCCCTTACCACAATTTTACCGTCTGTTCCGGTTATTTCATTCACTGCAAGGGTGGTGAGGAGCTGTTTCTCCCCTTCACCCAGGGTTTCTTCATGAGAAAACTGTATGACCAGGGGAAGGAGCATGAAGGAATCCGGTTCAGCATAGAGGATGCCCGTCAGGAGAAAAAAGAGAAACAGGAAAGGTGCTTTTTTCGCGCTCGATAAAAACCTCATCTCTTCTATCCCGGCCCCTTAATCAAGGGACGCCGGATTTTTACCTTCGATTAATAATGGAAAAATATACCATCTTTTCCGATTTTTACAGCCAGGGAAAAGAAATTCCCAGAGTCAGGGAAGGGTGCCCCCCGGGGGAATGGAATCCTCCTTCCTTTTCAAAGGTATAATACAATTCACCTTGCAGATACAGAAAAAAATCAGGAAAGGCATATTCAAGGTTGAGGCAAAGAAAGTCAAAGGAATAATCGGTGTAGACCGAAGGGGGGCTTTCATCGGGGCCTGAACCCCGTAAAAAGGAAAGGTGAAACTGGAAGGCCGCGGAAAGGGACAGGCGAAAACGGCTTTCCGGGGGAAGAAAGAGATAGCCGCCGGCAAAAACCCGGCTGTCCGAATGCAAAGCCCATACCTGTTTGCTGTCGATATCGTGGGGAGCTCCGTAAAGATATTCCTCCACCCCCGCGAAGAGCCGGTCTGGCAGGAAAAAGTACCTCAAGCCCGCTCCTGCGCCGAGGAGCCGCGCCGCGGACCAGGAAACCGAAGGAACCAGGCGCGTCCTTCGAATCAGGGGCGGCAGAGCGATCGTTGTTTCCCCAGGCTGGGTGACCAGGGTATGTTCCATCGTTCTGTAACCCGGTTTTTCCACCGTCAGGGTAATCACACTGCCGGCTGCCAGAGGCGGGATGTCCATCAGGGTCACCTCACCCTCGATGATACCCCCGCCTAAGGACTCTCCCAGGGTAACCGAGGCTCCTTCGTCCGGTGATTCGATTCGCAGAGACCTGGCCAGGGGCGGCGGATCGGTCAGGGTTCCTTGTATCCAGGATGAGGCGACGGAGAGAAAGCCGGTCACCAGTTCCTCCATCATGCCGCTCAAGGTATTGAAAAGGGTGATGTCCATTCTCGCCTTGGCCAGGGTGCCGAAGAATATGTATTCTCCTTTTTCATCCGCGGCAGTAAGCGAAATATGAAGATACCCCAGGGAATCGAGATAATAGGCGCAGGAGAGCAGAACAGTCTTTTCTCCGGATTCGGAATCTTCCTTTAGGAGCTGAATATCATACCGGTCCAGTTCGGAGAGCAGGGCTTCACCGATTATCTCTACTGTTTCCTCCGTGTCTTCCCGCGGCGGACCAAGGTTTTTTATGGGAGCAAGGCGGACCGGAAGGGGTTCGGCGGACAGGAAGACGGGCAGGAGGAATAAGAGACATCCTAAGGTCGCCGATGCTGCCGATCTCATTTTGTCTCCATCACCTGGACTCCCGTCCAGGACTCCGGCGGAGGAGTCTCGAGGTACCTCTTGATCCGTTCCTGAAGCAGGGAGATAACATAGTCGTCCGGTATATAAGAAAGGGCTTCGTTAAAAAGTTCCCGGGCCCGGGAGAAATCTCTTGTATAATAAAGGTCCATGGCCTGGTTGTGAAGCTTCCAACCCTTATCTTCCCTGTCGGAGAGTTCCTTTTTCAGGGTGTAAATTTTCACTCCCCGTTCTTTCCCTTTCACCGCCACGGTGTCGAGAAGCCGGTAGGGGAGAAGGTTCTGGATTTTATGCTGGATACTCTCGGATACCAGGAGTTCCTGCCGGTACACCTTGGTAAGGCCTTCCAGCCGGGAAGCCAGGTTGACCATATCGCCGATCACCGTATAGTCCATCTTCTTTTCGGTGCCGATATTCCCCACCGTAACGATACCGTAATTGATTCCCACGCCTATCCTGAATTCCGGTTTTCCCGCCTTCAGCTGTTGGTTGTTGAACTCTTTCACCGCCTCGGTCATCTCGATTCCCGCCAGGGCGGACTGGTAGGCGTCGTCGTCGTGTTTTACCGGGGCGCCGAAAAAGGCCATGATGGCGTCGCCGATGTATTTGTCGATGATCCCTCCCCGGCCCATGATGATTTCCACCATAACGGAAAAATAGTGGTTCAGGGAACTCACCAGGTCATCGGGCTGCATCTTTTCGGAGATGGAGGTGAAGCTCCGGATATCGGAAAAAAGGACCGATAAAACCCGGTTTTCCCCCACCAGCATGGATTCGGGGTTTTCGAAGAAGCGGTCTATCAGCTCCTGGGGAACATACTTCTGGAAGATGTTGCGGATTCGGGACTCCTTCCTCTGGGCCAGGACGGCCTTGAAGGCGAAGGATTTTATCTGGGAATAGGCCTTTTCCAATTCCGTGATCATGATATTGAAGGTGTGGGCCAGCTCTCCCGTTTCATCGTGATAT
Organism: Spirochaetales bacterium; assembly: GCA_016932135.1. Taxonomy (GTDB): domain Bacteria; phylum Spirochaetota; class Spirochaetia; order JAFGDJ01; family JAFGDJ01; genus JAFGDJ01. The sequence continues at coordinate 3,097 of JAFGDJ010000228.1, forward strand.
TCCACCGCCACCCGTTCCGTCAGATCGTTGGACAGGATGATGGATTTCATGGAATCGATGACCTTGCGCAGGGGTTTGATCAGGGACCGGGAAAAGGAGAGGATCAGGATGATTGAAACCAGGACCGCACCGATCAGCACATAGGCGGTCTGCCGGGTAATCCGCATTACGTCCCGGTAGAAGGTGTCCCTCTCTTCGGTTAACAGAAAAAACCAACGGTACTGGGGGAAGGAAAAACCCCGGGCCACCCGCTCCACCCCGCCCAGGGTAAGGGTGTGAAGCTCCGTGGAACCGGATTGAATCACCTGTAAGAGGGCTTCCTTTTCTTCTTCCAGGATCTCCACCGGTTCCGTAGCCATGACCAGGGTTGCTTCACCGTCGAAGGCCAGGATCTTTTCCGTGGCGCTGCGGACAATACTTCGGGCGAAGCCTTCCACCCCCAGCTGGGTCGCCTGAACCATATCCTGGTTGCCGGTAAGATCGTTTTCCACGAGAATCTGCCACTGGCCATCGGCGTATTTACGAAGTTCTTCGGCCTTGAAATCCAGGAAATCTCTGGCGATCCTGGTAATACCGGTGGATGCGTAAAAATAGGAAGAAGCTCCCACCAGGATCACCGAGGCGATGAGTACCGGAAGAATAACCAAGACTATTTTTAATCGTATACTCATGGTGAGACTATATAGTGGAATGAAAGTTGTTGTAAAGCGTATATTCTCTTCCCTCTCTGGAGCATTCTGCCAGGATGATGTATGCTTTCAAGGGTCGCAAGACCGGGAGTTTATATCGGGCAGGTGACTATGTACAGGTTTCTTTCTTCTTCCCGTGCCCCGGGAAATCCGTCTCCCCGGGCTCTTTGTTTTCTGTTTCATGATAATCGGATACTGTTGAAAAAGACGGGAGAGACCTGGATTATCCCGCGGTACGCCGATGACCTTTCTGTCGCCTGCCGGGTCGGAGAGAACTATTATATCGGTTCCTATGACGGTACCGACTGTTACGCCGGCCTGTTATCTGAGGAAAGAAAAATAGAAGGCTGCGAGGGTATCCCGCTGCGGGAGATCTATTACACCCTGGGGGAAGAAACCTTCGCCCTGGCAGGCCGGGCCTTTCAGACGGCCTTTTTTCATCATCACCACCTCTTCTGCGGAGTCTGCGGAAAGCCCACGGAGATAAAGGATAAACCTTCCGAAAGAATCTGCCCGGCCTGCGGCACCCATGTTTATCCCCAGCAGGCTCCGGCGGTGATTATGTCCGTCACCCGGGGAGACACGATTCTGCTGGCCCGGTCGCCCCGGTTTCGGAACAACCTGTACAGCGTCTTAGCCGGTTTCGTGGACCCCGGGGAGTCTTTGGAAGACGCGGTTAAGCGCGAGGTGAGGGAAGAGTGCGGCATTGAAGTGAAGAATCTCCGGTATTTTTCCAGCCAGAGCTGGCCTTTTCCCAATTCCCTGATGATCGGTTTTACCGCCGAATATGCTTCCGGGGAAATCGTAATAGATGAAGAGGAAATCGTCGACGCCGCCTGGTATCGGTTTGACAACCTGCCGAAGGTGCCGGATGAGGTGAGTATTTCAGGAAGACTGATCAAGAACTTTGTTGAACAGTTTTATTGATAGATTTCTGTTTTCCTTGCCGCTTCTGCTATTTTTCCCGGCCTTGGTTTCTGTCGGCTGCCATGGCCCCGGCAAAAAACTGTATCTGATATCGCCACATCTTCGAACTTATGCTATGCCCAACGCCGGGATCAATGTAAAATTCCGTCTCCGGGTTCATAGAGAGAAACATTTCTTCTGAATAAGGCCAGCGTTCAATGGGTAACGAGCCGAACAGACCGGAGAGATAAGCCAGGTTGTCTTGATCTACAGCATCGTTATCATCCTGATCTCCCAGGTAGAATAACTGTTTTATGGCTTTGAAGGATTCCACATCAAAGGGTTCTCCGGTTAATTCTTCAAAATCGTTGATCCCGAGGGGGTAATCGAGGACATTTCCCCGCCAGTGCGTCCATGGAGCGATTGGCCAGCCGCCGGGCGAACCGATAGCGGCGGCGAGGATCCGATCCGGATGCAGTAATGTGAAACGGTTGGCGAACATACCGCTGGCGGAGAATCCCATTATCAGGGCCTGGTCATTCACCTTCCAACCCTGACGGCGCAGACGGTCGGCGGCATCCTCCATCATGGCGATCAATTGCAGGTCAATCCTCATTAATTCAGGGATATCGGCTCGCAGGGTGGCGCGGTCAAGGGCGTGAACATAAAGGTCGAAGGGTCGCGGGAAAACCGGAACCAGCAGCGGCGTTCCAAGATGAGCGGGGATATCCCAGAACTGCTCGATCTTCTCGCGGGCCGCCCGGTCATGAACGGTGAGATCGTCCGCCGGTTCCCCCGTGTTATTGGGAAAGACCAACAGATAGATCGACTCTCCGGACTCACCGACAGCCTGAGTACTCTCAGGGAGATAGAGGTAATAGGGCCAGTGGAAGCCGCCGTCAGGGTCCGCGTCGAACCTGAGGATTTGAGCGTCTGTCGGCGGTTGGAGCGGTTGCTTTTCGGAACGCCTTTGCGTCGGGATATAAAGAACCAACAGGACAATGATGAACGGGATTATAAAAAGGATGATAAGCATCTTTTTTTTCATAATGTCTTCACCGTCGAACCGGTCGGATAAAAACCAGGTTTTATAGTACAAGGAAATAACGTTGTATACAATTCATCCATAAATTCCCGCATCATCATAAAAACATAGTTTTTAGAGGTTCCCTTATGGTAATAAGTCCTTCAAATAGATAATGTTACTGCCTTTACTTTCGTAATAACGCAGCATTTCGTCAATTTTCCTTTTATCATAACTGGTAACGCAATCTGCCAGGACAGTAACTCCATAATTTGCTTTACACAAGTTGTAACAGGTTGATTTAACACAAGCAACCGCATCTGCTCCTGCTAGATAGAAATCACCTATTTCATGTTTACTGATAAAGTCTGTAAATTCTTCACTGGTTAACGCGTTTCCTTTGGATTTTGTAAAAACATGTTGTGATACTCTCTTCAGGTCCGAAGCTAATTCCGACCCATGTGTATTGGGTTTAAAAGTCCTTGTGCCGGCTGATAGATTTTCATGCCTTATATAAACAACATGAATAGTATTACTGACTGCCCAATCAATAGCTTTATTGATATTCCCAATAACATCCTTGTAA
>JAFGDJ010000229.1 GCA_016932135.1 Spirochaetales bacterium
CAAACCGCCCTGATAACCCTGATGGCCCACCTGGGATCCTTTGTACCGGCGGCGGAAGCCCGTATCGGTTTGGTGGACCGCATATTCTGCCGCGTGGGCGCTTCCGATAACCTGGCCCGGGGAGAATCCACCTTCCTGGTGGAAATGAACGAAGCGGCTTACATACTGCGGAACGCCACAGAAAGCAGCCTCATCATCATGGATGAAATCGGGAGAGGCACGGGCACCAACGACGGGTTAGCCATTGCCTGGGCCGTCAGCGAGTATATTCTTCACCGTCTTCACTCCAGGACCCTTTTTGCCACCCACTTTCATGAACTGACCCTGATGGAAGAGAAAAAAATGAAAAATGAGAGTCTCAGGGTCACGGAAGACCGGGGTTCCATCGTATTCCTGAAAAAGGTTACTCCGGGCCCCTCGGGCAGCTCCTACGGCATTCAGGTGGCAAAATTAGCCGGGATTCCCGACGAGGTCATTCAACGATCAACGGAAATCCTCGAAAAAATCGTCGAGACCGAAAAAAAGGACCTTTCCTCCCTTTCCGAAAGCCCGCCGGAGAAACCATCTTCCGAAATCCAGGGAGAACTCTTTTCTAAGGAAGAATTATTCCGCCGAGCCCTTCTATCCCTGGACCTGGATAATACCACCCCCATGGAAGCCCTCAAACTGCTGTCACGCTGGCAGAAAGAAATAAAAGAAATCTCCTACGATTAGAAGCACCGCCGTCTTTTTGCCCGTCTAGGAAATCTATGAACCATCGTTTCCTTCGATATGCCGCCTGGGCGGCGGAATATTTTTTCCCCACCGGCTGCCTGATCTGCGGCGCCTCCCTGCTGGGAAAGACCGAATCATTTCTTCCTGTCTGTTCATCCTGTCTGACCCGTCTCAAAGCCGGCCGTCGAAGGGGTTCCTGTTGCGCCGTCTGCGGAACTCCCCTGACTTCGGAAGAAGGTCTCTGTCTTCGATGCCGGGAACGCAGTTTTACCTTCCACAGCCACCGATCCCTCTACGATTATGGGGGAGAGATAAAAACCCTTTTGTTAGCGTACAAAAAAGGAGGCTACAATGCCTTGGCACGGTTATTCGCCGATCTTTTGGGAGAAACCCTTTTGCAAGACTACCCGGATATTCCGGTAGTTCCTGTTCCTGCCCGCCCGGCGGCCTTACGGCAACGGGGTTTCGATACCACAGGCCTGATTTGCTGCCTGCTGAAAAAGAAGTACCCTGTAAGGGTGATACCCCTGCTGAAGCGGAATAACGCGAAACAGCAAAAAACCCTGAAATATGCGGAGCGAATCCTCAATCTGCAGGGTAAATTCCGACTGAAAAAAGCTCCTCCTTTTTCGTTTGATCGGGTTGTTTTATTGGACGATGTTTTTACCACCGGCGCTACCGCGGAAGCATGCTCGACCGTGCTAAAGGCAGGAGGACTTTCGAGGGTGGATGTACTGACCTTATCCCAGGATTAGCCCCCCCTTCGATACCCCCTTGACGAAGTGAATAATGACTGGTATGCTCAGTCTCTGAACAGCTTAATGACTGTATATAAAAAGAAGTCCTTCAGCGACTTCTTTTTTTTAGGTGTGATGAAGTATAAAGAAAAACGAGAAGATCTGGCGGACCTTTTAAAACCGGTCATTCACGGACTCGGTTACGCAGCGGCGGATATTTCTCTGCGGCGTGCCCGAGGATTGCTGGAGATTCATCTGGTATTGGCAAAACGCGGAGGGGTTTCCCTGAACGACTGCGCTCTGGTGCATTCTACCGTACTACCGCAATTGGAAATGGAATACCCCGATACGGATATTCGTCTGGAGGTTTCATCTCCGGGCATCCATCGGAATATCAAAACCGCTGATGAATTCCCGGCGTATCTTGGAATGGCCTTGTCGATTTTACCTGCCCATTCCAACGATTGGGTCAGGGGAACCCTGCAGGAAGTGAAGGATGAAGGTCTTATGATGAAGATAGATGAACAAATTATCAGTTTCGATCTAGACGAAATTCGTAAAGCGAGACTAGAAAGTATGGAGGAGGCGGTAGAATAGCCATGGCTTCCGGATTAGCAGACGCGATACGTCAACTTGTCCATGAAAAGGGCATATCAGAGGAATTGGTCGTAAAGACCATCGAGGATTTTCTTCTTGCCGCGTATAAAAGAAAATTCGGTACCTCGGAGAACGCCGTAGTGCGTTTCAACGATGATGAAACCGAGGTATCCCTTTTCGCTCGAAAAAAGATCGTTCAGGAAGTGGAAGATCCGGTATTGGAAATCGGCCTTCAAACAGCCCTCACATATAACGAGGACTGTGAAATTGGAGACGAACTTCTCATAGAGATCGATCCTAAGGATTTCGATCGTATGGCAATCCAGAGCGCAAAACAGAAGGCTCGGCAAACTTTAAGGGAAATCCAGAAAGACACTCTCTATTCTGAATTCCATGAAAAAGTCGGTGAAATGATCATCGGATATTACCAGCGTGAACGAAACGGTAATATTTATGTCGATTTGGGAAAGACCGAGGGAGTCCTGCCAAAACGTTTTCAATCTCCCAGAGAAGTGTACCGTCCCAATGACCGGATAAAGTCGATGATCTATGAAGTTAACAAGACTCCTTCGGGTCTGCAGATCGTTCTGACCAGAACCCACACGGAATTCGTAAAGCGAATCTTCGAGCTGGAAGTGCCGGAGGTGTATGATCGTACGGTAGAGATCTTCAAGATAGTCAGGGAACCCGGATACAGGACGAAACTGGCCGTGTATTCCAATCGTGAAGATGTGGACCCCGTGGGCGCCTGTGTCGGTATGAAGGGTGTACGCATCCAGGCTATTGTCCGGGAGTTAGAAGGAGAGAAAATCGATATTCTTAAATACGATACCGATCCGAAAACCTTCATCAAGAACGCCCTATCACCGGCGGAAGTGAAATTGATTATTTTACTGGATGAAGGCAAACGGCAAGCCCTGGCCGTGGTAGAAGAAAGCCAGCTTTCCCTGGCTATAGGGAAACAAGGGTTAAATGTCCGGCTGGCGAACCGCCTGGTAGATTGGAATATCGATGTAAAAACCGAAGATCAGTTCAACGAGATGGATATTTCTCTCGAAACGAAGAAAGCCGTTTCAGCCCTCTTCGGTGATGTGGAAGAGGAAGAGATAGAGTTTATCTCCGAACTTCCCGGTATGCCGGAACACCTGGTATCCCGTCTGGCTGCCAATAATATCCAGCTCATAGAAACCTTAATTAATATGTCCACCGAAGAATTGTTGGCTTTGGAAAACATGACGGATGAGGATGTGAAAACAATTGAATCTATCATCGCTGAGAATGTTGACATAATCGAGGAAGAGGAAGAAGATGAAGGGCCGTTGGAAGATACAACGGTGCCTTCCGATGAAGAAGATGAGGAAGCAGATGTTGATGAGGGTGAAGAAGCCTATGAATGCCCCGAATGCGGCAGCCCCATAACCATCGACATGACTGTGTGTCCAAACTGCGGAGTCGGCCTCAGTTTCGAAGTTGAAGAAGATTCGGAAGATGAGGACGCTTAAAGGAATCGCTGCTTAAGGAAGACGAAGGGAATTGTATGGCGGAAGAACAGGAAAAAAAGAACAAACCGAAAGCTACACTGATTAAACAGCAAAAACCCGTGGATGCTCGCCATGATAGCTCCGCGGAGGAGAAACCTGACAAAAAAAAGGTTGTGGTTGTTAAAAAAAAGAAAAAGAAACCTGTTCCCAGGGTTGTAACGCGAGAAGAAGCGCCTGAAGTGCCTCGTGTCTCCGCCGCCGCCCCCGTGGAAGAAGCGACTCGACCCCCTGCAGCAGCCCAGGAGCGGCCTCAGCAGAAAACGGAAACTCCTCCTTCAAGACCTCACCAGGCTCCTGCTCCCAGGCAACCTTCCGAAGGACCTTCCAGGCCGCCCAGAACCGAAGGAGATTACCGTTC
>JAFGDJ010000230.1 GCA_016932135.1 Spirochaetales bacterium
GGTAGAACGGGTACGGGAGTAAGGAGGAAGAAGCCCTATGATGCGTTCCCTTTATGCCGGAGTTTCCGGTCTGCAGAATCATCAGGTTCGAATGGATGTGGTTGGTAACAATATCTCCAACGTCAACACCATCGGTTTTAAAAAGGGGAGGGTCAATTTTCAGGACATGCTTTCCCAGACCATGGCAGGAGCCGCCAGGCCGACCGACGAAATCGGCGGTGTGAATCCGAAACAGGTGGGGTTAGGCATGACCGTGGCTTCCATCGACACTATTCACACCCAGGGGTCCCTGCAGACCACCGGGGTTATGACCGATGTGGCCATTCAAGGCGAGGGATTCTTTATCCTCAGTTCCGGCGATAAGGATTTTTTCACCCGCGCCGGAGCTTTCGGGCTGGATGAAAACGGTACCCTGGTCAACCCCGCCAACGGAATGCGGGTTCAGGGGTGGATGGTGGAGTTGGTGGAAGGAGAAGCCTTTCTCAACACCGCTTCCGATGTGGGCGACCTGATTATTCCCATCGGCAGTAAGGACGAAGCCCGGGCCACCACGGAAGTCGAGCTGGCCTGTAACCTGGACAAGAGAACCCCCACCATCGGTGAAGGCGCCGGCCCCGCGGATATCCGAGAGGCCACCTGGTCGGTGGACAAGGATATCTACGATTCCTTCGGGGAAGTGCATACCATGCGGCTTAATTTCACCCGGGTGGCGGACACCCAGAACAGCTGGCAGGTGGAAGTTCTCATCGATCCCGGCGCGGAAACTCCCACCAATACCCTGGTGGAAGTGGGAGCGGAAAACAACGCCACTAATCTTTTTACGGTAAACTTCAACAACCTGGGGACCCTGGAATCGGTGATAGATGCCCAGGGAGACCTCCTGGATACCGGCAACCTGCAGGTCCCCGTGTCCTTTGACGTGGCGGGTGCCACGGTGGCGCCGGGAGAAGAGGCGGTACGGCAGACCTTCAACCTCAACATGGGTGAAGCGGGAAGCGTGGTGAACACGGTTACCCAGTTCGCCGAGAAAAGCTCCACCAAAGCCTTCAGGCAGAACGGTTACGCCATGGGATACCTGGAAAGCTTCAAGATCGATCAGTCGGGAATCATCACCGGGGTATATTCCAACGGTTCCAACCGGACAATCGGACAGATCGGCCTGGCAAGCTTCACCAATCCCGGGGGTCTGGAAAAAGCCGGTGAGAGCACCTTCGTGGTGTCCAACAATTCCGGCGATGCCAATATCGGTCCTTCCGGAATTGCCGGAAAAGGAAAACTCATTGCCGGGGCTTTGGAAATGAGCAATGTGGATCTGGCGGAACAGTTCGTCGATATGATTGTCACCCAGCGGGGATTCCAGGCGAATTCCAAGACTATCAACACCTCCGACCAGATGCTGCAGGAACTGCTGACCCTGAAGAGGTAAGCGCGGGACCTATCGGGGGGTAGATGATTGAAGTAACGAGATTGAACGGAACGACCTTCTATGTGAACCCTCATCAGATCGAGGGAATAGAGGTCAATCCTGATACAACGTTGATTATGTTGTCGGGGAAACGGCTGATAATCCGGGAGGATTATCAGACCGTTTTCTCGCGTATCCTTGAATACAGGAAAATGATCGGTGTATTCAAGAATGAGGAGTAGCTAGATGGACCTGGGAACAATAGTAGGTCTGATCGCGGGATTTGCACTTATTGTCATCTCCATGATAACCAGTGGATCACCCTTAGCAACCTTCGCCGATCCCGGTTCGGTGCTCATGGTTATCGGCGGATCCTTCGGGGCCATCATGGTTGCCAACCCCTTAAGCAGGGTCTTGGGTATCATGAAATACATCAAGAAGGTAACCAAGGTGCCGAACTACGGCGAGGAAAAAATCATCACCACCCTGGTTAATTTTTCGGAGAAGGCGAGGCGCGAAGGGCTCCTGGCCCTGGAAGACGATCTGGAAGAGGTGGAGCAGGAATTCCTCCGCAAGGGAATACAGTTCGTGGTAGACGGTACGGACCCGGAGATCATCAAGACTATGCTGTTCAACGAGCTGAATCAGCAGCAGGAACGGCACACCGCGGGGATCGCCATCTTTTCCCAATGGGGTTCCCTGGCCCCGGCCTTCGGGATGATCGGAACCCTGGCGGGACTCATCGGTATGCTGGCAAACCTCAGCGACCCCGATGCCATCGGTTCCGGTATGGCCCTGGCACTGATAACCACGTTTTACGGATCGATTTTTGCCAACCTCGTTCTTATTCCAATCAGCAAGAAACTGGAAGACCGGGACAGGGATGAGACCCTGGTGAATGAAATCATGATCGAGGGGATCCTGTCCATCCAATCGGGTGACAACCCCAGGATTCTGGAATCGAAACTGGTATCCTTCCTGCCTCCGGCGAGACGGGAAGCGGTGATGGCGGAATTAACCAGCGAGTAGGAGAGGCAGAAGATGGCGGTACCGCCGAAAAAAAAGAAATGTCCTCCTGAAGGAGCCCCGGAGTGGATGACCACCTACGGGGATATGGTTACTCTTCTTCTGACCTTTTTCGTCATGATGTATACCACCGCCCAGGTAGACGGCAGCAAGCTGAAACTCATTATCGCCGCTTTCAGCGGTTTGGGAGTTCTTTCAGGGGGCAATACCCTGCAGGCCGGGCAGCTGGCTGAGCTGGGCAACAATATAGAATCCCTTCCTTCGGTAACCAAGGGCAGGGCGCTGGACCAAGCCAGGAAAAGAGCTATAAGCCAGTTTGAACCGGAAATACGGTCCAACAAGGTTCGTATCTCCGAGGATGAGCGGGGATTGATTATCAGCCTGGCGGCGGATTCCTTCTTTCCGCCGGCTTCGGCAGAGGTAGATATAGATGCCGCCCGGGAGACTTTGCGAAAGGCTTCTTCCCTCCTGATATCCTTGCCGGATCGAACCTTTCGTATCGAGGGGCACACGGATAATATCCCCACTGACGACGCGGGTCCCTGGGAGACGAACTGGGAACTGTCCACAGCCCGGGCTACCAATGTGCTCCATTATCTGGTGGATTTCGGAGTGAGGGAAACGCAGTTTCAGGTTGCCGGTTTTGCCGATACGGTTCCCATTGCCGCCAACGAAACAGCGGAAGGAAGAGCCTATAATCGGAGGGTTGATATTGTCATCCTCACGGAAGGGCACCTTTAAGAGGCAGGGTATTTTTGAGGAAGGACTTTGCAGAGATCGGTATTTCTGGTAGAATTTTACGGAACCGGATGAGAAGAGGAGAGTAAAGCATGGGCGATGAAGACATCTATGCCGAGGAAGACGTTACCGGTGGTCAAGATTTAGAAGTTGGAAAAAAACGCGGTTTTATCCCGGCCTTCGTCCTGAAATCCCTCAAGTGGGTAGCCTTAGGATTGGCGGCCATTATCTTTATTGTAACGGTGGTGTATTTCACCATGAAGATCATAAACCGCGGTTCGGCCGGGCAGACGGTGCAGCCGGTTTCGGAAGCCTACGCCGACACCCCGCCGCAGTATTCCTGGTACCAGATTGATGAAATCAGAACCAGGACCTCCGACAGGAATCCGGCTACAGTTATTTTGATTGCCAAGCTGGGATATGAAAAGGACAGCAAGGATATGCAGACCGAGCTGATCGCCCAGACGGAATTGATCTACGACAGGATGCGTCAGCATCTGGCGGCCAAAACCATGGCTGAACTGACACCGCAGAATGAGGACCAGCTGAAGGAAGAATTGCGGCGGAAAATCAACGGACTCTTGCGCCGGGCCAAGGTTGAAGAGATCGTTTTTCTTGAATTCAATGTATTCGAGTTTTAGGTAGTTATGAACGAAGTACTGTCACAAGACGAAATAGATCAACTCCTCACCGCTATTTCCACCGGGGATATTGAATCTCCCGATGTTTCCCACGCGGCGGATCAGCGGAAGATAAAGATCTATGATTTTAAAAGACCGGATAAATTCTCCAAGGAGCAGATACGAACGGTTTCCATCATGCATGAAACCTTCGCCCGGCTTACCACCACAGCCCTGTCGGCGCTTTTGCGGAGCCTTGTCCATGTTCATGTAGCTTCCGTTGACCAGCTGACCTATGAAGAATTCCTGCGCTCCATTCCCAATCCGACCACCTTGGGGATCATCAATATGGACCCCCTGAAGGGCTCCGCCATCATGGAAATCGATCCCGCCATTACCTTTTCCATTATCGACCGGCTTTTCGGCGGTCAGGGTGAAGGAACCAAGGTAACCAGGGACCTTTCCGATATCGAACAAACCGTTATGGAAGGAATCATCGTCCGGATCTTGGGGAACCTGAGGGAAGCGTGGAGCCAGGTCATCGACCTGCGGCCCCGGCTTGGGCAGATTGAAACTAACCCTCAGTTTGCCCAGATCGTTCCTCCCAATGAAATGGTAGTCCTGGTAACCCTGGAAACAAAGATAGGTGAGGTGGAAGGAATGATGAACTTCTGCATCCCCTATCTGACCATAGAACCGATTATATCAAAACTTTCCGCTCAGTATATGTATTCGTCAGTCCGCAGCGGTGCCACCACGGAAAACCTCAATATCATAAAAGAGAGGCTATCCACCGTGGCTATCAACGTGTTAGCTGAGGTGGGACAGATGAACCTGACGGTTCGGGATGTGCTTTCCTTACGGGCCGGAGATGTGGTACGGCTTCCGGATGTACGGAAGGGTGATCCCATGATTCTTAAAATTGGTAATAGATCGAAATTTTACTGCCGGCCCGGTATTGTGGGCAATCGTGTGGCCGTACAGATAACCCGGAAACTTGAAGATGTGTCGAAAGATGAATTTGAAGAGCTTGCCGGAGAAGAGGAGGGCTGAACATGAGTGATGGTTCCTTATCACAAGATGAAATTGATGCTTTACTGCAAGGCTCCGGAGGCTTCGATGCCGGTGAAAAGACCGGAAAAGGGGGAGGGACAGGGCTGTCCGCCGAGGAGAAAAAAAGCCTGACCTCCTTTTTAGGCGGTATTATCGATTCTCAGGCTTCCAATCTCTCCAGTATGGTAGGAGAGACTGTTTCCATGGGGAAGCCGGTGGTGGAAGTGACGGATGCCGCGGCTTTTATCGCGTCTTTACCGGAACAGATTGTGGAAATTGCCATTCCTTATGAGGGTGCTTTAAGCGGCAGTCATGGGTATATTATGAACCCTGAGGTCGCCACCACCATCGCAGGCTTTATGATGGGCCAGGAAGGGGTGGAGTTGAATGAGGCGGCTTTGTCGGCCCTGGAAGAAGCCGGTAACACCCTGGCAGGATCAGCGGTTACTTCGATCTCCGACTCCCTGGGACAGGACGTGCGAAACGCTCCGGCGCAGACAAAGATATCCACCGGCAGTGACCTGGTGCTGCCGGAAGGTAAATTCGTCAAGGTGTCCTATACCACCACCATTAACGGGAAAGAGCCGTCCGAACTTATTGAGATTTTCGATATGTCCCTGGCAAAAGGCTTATCGGGGGGTGACGAACCTGCCGACGGCGGTATGGAGGACCTTATGGCGGCTGCCGGAGGCGGTGGAGGAGGGGATCTTTTTCCTTCCGATTCCTTCGGCCTGGGCGGCGGCGGAGGGCAAAGCGCTTCCATGCCCCAGCAGGGCGGAGGTTCCCTCTTTGGAGGTCCGGCTGCCGGAGGCGGCGGAGGCTTCGGACCGGGACCCAGTGTGCAGCCGGTTCAATTTCCAAATCTGTATCCTCAGAGCCATGCGGGAGATCAGGGAAATATCAGCCTGTTGATGGACGTCTATATGGAGATGACCGTCGAACTGGGGCGGACAAAAAGGCTGATTAAGGAAATCCTCGGCATGGGTGAAGGAACGATTATTGAATTGGATAAACTGGCCGGTGAACCCGTGGATATTCTGGTAAACCGGAAGCTCATTGCCAAAGGTGAAGTTGTGGTCATCGACGAAAACTTCGGTGTTAGGGTTACGGAAATCGTATCGCCCATGGATAGAATGGGGGACATGACGTAATGTCCTAGTTTTTTGTAAACAAGGATTTGACTGGGAGGGGGACAGTGAAAAAATGTCTTATCGCGGGTATCGTTGCGGCGATACTCCTTATCGGGCCGTCCTTGGCCTTTGGACAGACCGGCGATTTGCCGGAAAATGAAGAAGACATCCTTATCCAGGACGTAGAAACCGCATCTCCGGAACGAACCGGAGGAATGTCCGCCTTCGGTGCCTGGGATATTATACGTATGATTCTCATCTTAGCCTGTGTCGTAGCCGCCATCTACGGCGTTTTTTACATTGTTAAAAAAGCCGGGGGGCCGCGTTTTCAGAATAACGAACTTATAAAGATTCACGCGGGCCAGGCTCTTTCCAATAACGCTTCGGTGCACCTGGTGGAAGTAGGCCGGCAGTTGTTCCTCATCGGATCGGGCGAACATGGAGCCAGGCTTATAGCGACCTTAGAGGATAAGGAAACCGTGGATGAAATACACCTTCGCGTAGCCGCCGGAGGTTCCGCGGCGAAAAAGAGTTTCCAGGAGGTTCTTTCCGGGCTTTTTCACCGCCCGGCGGGCCAGAATATGGAAGATTATCAACGACCTGAAGATTTCCTGGGAAAACAGCGGGAGAGGCTGAAGAAATTATGACGGGTCTTCTTTGAAAGATTTCATATAAACCTGGGGGGGGAATGAAAAAACTGTTATTGATACTTCTGTTGGCCCTGTCGGCTCTTGTTTTACCGGTAGGTGCCTACGCTCAGGAGACGGTAGAAAACGACGCTCTTCGGGTACCCTTTGTCGATCTGACCATCCGGGAACCGGAAGACAACCAGGAAGTGGCTCTGTCCCTGCAGCTTCTTATACTCCTGGCGGTTATTACCTTATCGCCGTCCTTGATCATCCTGTTGACCGCTTTTCTGCGGATAGCCATCGTGTTCGATTTTATCCGGCGTGCCCTTTCATTGCAGCAGGTGCCGCCGAACCAGGTCCTCATGGGGATCGCTCTTTTTCTGACCCTCTTTATCATGTGGCCGACCTTTACCGACATCTACCAGGATGCCTTCAGACCCTTTGCCGACGGAGAGATGAATATTCAGGAGATGTATCAGGAAGCCGAGACACCCATTAGACGTTTCATGCTCACCCAGATGGATGGAAATCACCGGGATATCCAACTTTTCATGAGACTGGCGGATCTGGAAAAACCCGAGACCGCGGCGGATGTCCCCACCTATATCCTCATACCGGCTTTTGTGCTCCATGAGATTACGGTGGCTTTTAAGATCGGCATTCTGTTATTTCTCCCTTTCATCATCATCGATATGGTGGTGGCTTCCACCTTGATGTCCATGGGGATGATCATGCTGCCGCCGGTAATGATTTCCATGCCTTTTAAACTGATCCTCTTTGTCCTGGTGGACGGATGGAGCCTCATCACCCAGCAGCTGGTGTTGAGTTTCAGGTAAGGAGCAAGCGATGACTATAGGTTATGCGGTCGATATTATGAGAAGCGGAGTTCTGCATGTCCTTATTATCTCGGCTCCCGTGCTGCTTATCGGGATGCTTGTCGGTTTGGTGGTCTCGATCTTTCAGGCCACCACCTCCATCCAGGAACAGACCCTGACCTTCGTGCCGAAGATTGCGGCTATTCTATTATCAATCTTTTTCTTTGGAAACTGGATGCTCACAACCCTTCAGTCTTACACCCTGGAGTTGTTTTCCAGGATACCGGATATGGTGAGGTAATATGGCAAAATGACGCTGGAAGGAATCATTACCTACGCCCAGATTTTTCTCCTCATTTTCGCCCGGGTCTACGCTCTTCTGCAGACCGCTCCTCTTCTTTCTTCATCGGCGGTTCCGAGAATTGGAAGAATAGGCCTCGCCTTCTTCGCGTCGGTGGCCGTGCTGCCTTCGCTCATCGGCAGAGGCACCTTTGTTATTCCGGAGAGAGCCCTGGATTACGCGGTTCTGCTGGTGGGAGAAATTTTCGTGGGCCTGGTTATCGGTTTTATTCTTGATGTCGTCTTCGCCGCTTTTCAGCTGGCGGGACAATTTTTTTCCCTGCAGATGGGCTTCGCCGCGTCCCAGGTCTTCGATCCCATGTCCCAGATAGAAATACCCCTCATGGGTCAGTATCTCAACCTTATGGCCATGTTTGTTCTCATCACCAGTGAGGGATTCAGGAAGACCTTTCTTATCGGTGTGTACCGTTCCTTCACCGTTGTCACTGCCTATGATTTCGCCGTCCGGCAGGATCACCTGGTATCCTTTATCATCGGTGCCGTGGGGGGGCTTTTCAAGGAAGCCTTGATTATTTCTCTTCCCATCCTGGGAACCATTCTCCTGGTCTCCGTTTCCATGGGGCTTTTGGCCCGGGCGGCGCCGCAGATGAACCTTCTGATGCTGGGATTTCCCATCAATATCACCGTGGCTTTCATCATGATCTTTTTAGGCCTTCCTTTCCTGATGGAAACCTTTGCTTCCATTATTGATATGGGGTTCCAGAGTGTCTTGGGGATTCTAGAACAGACGGGAGGAGGGGTATGATCACTGCCTTTGATACCCGGTGGAAGAATCCCTGGTATGAGGAAAAGGAACCCTCTTTCTACATTCACCTTCAGTGGTTCGCCGCCGAAGACGAAGGCAGAACGGAAGAGCCTACCGAGCTGAAGCTCAAGAAAGCCCGGGAAGAGGGCAAGGTAGCCAAGTCCGCCGATCTGACCTCCGCCATGGTTCTGCTTATCGCTATTATCGGCCTGTTGGGGTTTTCATCATACCTCATGGAAACCTTTCAGGAGATGATGATCTATTTCTTCTTCCGATCCACCGAACTGGACCTGACTGAAAGCGCCGTCACGGCGGACGTATTTTTCAGGTTTCTGCTTCGGCTGATGCTCCCCCTGGCGGCGGTATGTTTCGTGGCTGCATTTTTCGGAAATGTCCTTCAGGTGGGGTTTCTCTTCTCAGCCAAGCCCATAACCCCGGATTTCAATAAAATCGTCCCCAAGTTCGGAAAGTTCTTCCAGCGGGCTTTCTTTTCCGGAGAAGCGGCCTTTAACCTGATGAAATCGGTGGTGAAGATTATCATCATCGGTATAATCGCCTATATCAATATTAGCTCCAAGGTCGATATCATTATACATTTTGTCCATGTTTCGTTCCTGGAGGCTTATTCCGTCATAGCCCGGCTGGCCTTTATGATTCTTACCGAATCCGCCATAGCCATGCTGCTCTTTGCCATTCCCGATTATATGTTCCAGAAGAAGCAGCATATCGAATCGTTGAAGATGTCCAAGCAGGAAGTGAAGGAAGAGAGAAAAACCACGGAAGGGGACCCCCTGGTCCGCAGCCGCCTGCGGGAACGGATGAGGGAACTCCTCTCATCCAGTATGCTGCGGAACGTTCCCCGGGCCACCGTGGTGGTGACCAACCCTACCCATTATGCCGTGGCGCTGGAGTGGCGACGAGACGCTATGCCCGCCCCGGTGGTAATAGCCAAAGGGGCGGACAATATGGCTTTCAGGATCAGGGAAATCGCCACGGAAGCGGAGGTGCCTATTATCGAGAACAAACCCCTGGCCCGGGCGCTCTATGCCGAGGTGGAACTGGGGGATGTTATCCCGGCGGCGTATTACGAGGCTATGGCGATAATCATAGCCGAGGTCTACAAGATCAAGGGCCTCTCGGCGGCGGTGTAAGGAGAATAGCCTATGGCTGATGTTCAAGGAATATTACGTAAAACCCTTCTTTCTCAGCGAAGTGATGTCTTCGTCGCCGTGGGTGTGATTCTGGTTATCGCTATGATGATCATACCTCTGCCGTCGGTCCTCCTGGATCTTCTTATGGCGGCGAACCTGGTTTTAAGCCTCCTGGTGATTCTCATCGTGCTGTACACAAAAAGGGCCCTGGATTTCTCCGTGTTTCCGACTCTGCTGCTTATCGTAACGGTTTTCGGCCTGGCGCTGAATGTTTCGTCCACCCGGTTGATCCTGTCTCAGGGAAGCGAATTCAACGGTCGGATCGTCCGTTCCTTCGCCACCTTCGTGGTAGGAACCGCGGGAACGGAAGGCCTGGTTATCGGTTTTATTATCTTCATTATTATCATCGCGGTTCAGTTTATCGTCATCACCAAGGGAGCCACCCGGGTTGCGGAAGTGGCTGCCCGGTTTACCCTGGACGCTCTGCCGGGGAAACAGATGGCCATAGAAGCGGAGTATAATTCCGGAGCCATCACGGAAGAGGTTGCCGCGGCGAAGAAAAAAGATCTGCAGCGGGAAGTAGACTTCTACGGAGCCATGGACGGTGCTTCAAAATTTGTTTCGGGAAACGTCAAGGTGGGGATTCTCATTACCGCCATCAATGTGGTGGGGGGAATCGTCGTAGGCATGACAATCCACCAGGAAGCACTGGCCGTAGCCCTGGATACCTACATTTCCCTGGCTGTGGGAGACGGTCTGGTAACCCAGTTCCCCGCCCTGCTCATCTCCACCGCCACCGGCCTTATCGTGACCCGGGCGGTATCCGACGGCACCTTCGGCAAAGATGTTTCCTCCCAGTTTTCCAGGCAGGCTCGGATCTACTGGATCGCCGCCTTCTTCCTTCTGGGGCTTTCGATTCTTCCAGGATTCCCCTGGTATCTGCTGATTCCCATGGCCGTGCTTCTAGGGTTTCTCGCTTTCCGTTTATCCCGAAAGGAAGCCGCGGAGGACGACCGGGAAGCGGCCAAGGCCGAGGCGGCGAAACCGAAAGAGGTTCCCACCGAGGTGTCTCCCGTGGTCCCCTTGGATCCCATTTCTCTGGAACTGGGCTACGGCCTTATTCCCCTGGTGGACAGAGATCAGGGGGCGGAGCTCCTGGATCGGATTACCCGAATCCGCCGGGAATCGGCTCTGGAAATGGGGCTGGTGGTTCCCAGGATCAGGATAATCGACAACATGAGACTGGACCCCTCGGAGTATTGTATAAAGATCAAGGGTGTGGAAGTAGGGAAGGGCAGTATCCGCACCGGTCATTATCTGGCCATTAACCCCGGGAACGTTCGGGAAACCGTCCCCGGAGAAAAAACCGTGGATCCCGCTTTCGGACTGCCGGCCCTCTGGGTCACCGAGGAGTACCGGGAAAAAGCGGAGCGGTTCGGTTACACCGTAGTGGACAGCCCGTCGATTATTGCCACTCATTTGACCTCCATTATCCGCAGACACGCCTTCGAACTCTTGGGAAGGCAGGAAGTTCAAAAGATTCTGGAGACCCTTCGAACGGATTACCCGGCGGTGGTGGACGAAGTTCAAAAAGCTCTGTCCTTAGGGGAGATCCAGAAAGTCCTGCAGGGTCTGTTGAGAGAACAGGTTTCCATCCGAAATATGGTGCCCATCCTGGAAACCCTGGCGGATTACGCTCCTATATCGAAGGAAACGACCTTTCTTATAGAGAAAACCCGCCAGACCCTGGGAAGGCAGATATGCCTGCAGTATGCCGACGAAGAAAAGCGGCTTAAGGTTTTAACCATTGATCCGGAACTTGAACAGGCTGTCATTGAGTCCAGACTGGAGACGGCCACGGGGGTGAAGGCGGCCATGGAGCCGGAACTCCGGAAAAAGTGGACGACGGCGATGCGAAACGCCGTGAGAAAAGTGCAGGAAAGCGGTGGGTATCCGATTATTTGGTGTTCCGAAGCGGCCAGGGCTCTGGTGAAGGCTGCTACGGAAAGGGATATCCCCGATCTGGTGGTTCTATCGGTACCGGAAATCGTACAGGAAATTGTCGTTGAATCGGTGGGAGTAATACAACCGGAGTCATAAGAGGATACACAGGAGACAGGGGAAGATGCAGTATTTTACAGAACAAGGCTTATCACACCGGGACGTAGTCGATAAAATTCGTGATAAATACGGAGACCGGGCAAAGATTCTCACCCACCGAAGCATACGGATCGGAGGGTTTCTCGGTCTTTTCAAAAAGGAAGGGGTGGAGATCACCGGGTACCTTTCCCAGGAAGGAGCGCGAAAAACCGATCCGAGTTTTGAAGCGGAAAAAAAGAAGATCATTGAAGGGATGAAGCAGGATACCACCTTACAAAAGGTGCTTGAAGAGATCCAGGAAATAAAAAAGAAAATGGAGCCTTCGACGGCAGCTCAGGAAGATCATCCGGCCATCCTGAGAATTATCCGCTTGCTGGAGGACAACGACTTCAGCGCTTCTTTCATTCACAGTATTACCGAGGGCTTAAAAAGCGAGATGTCCCTGGAAGAATTGAAGGACCCCCACCTGGTGGAGCAGCGAGTTTTGGAGAAAATCGGAGGCAGGATAACTCTTCACCGGGAAGACTTTTCCCGGCGGCCCAAGGTGATCATCCTCGTCGGCCCCACGGGAGTGGGGAAAACCACCACCGTGGCAAAATTAGCTGCGATTCATGGACTCGGAACTAATGGAGAGAAACCCAAGAGTGTCCGGATCATCACGATCGATAATTACCGCATTGCTGCCAGGAAACAGATAGAAACCTACGGCGATATTATGAATATTCCGGTATTCTCCGTGGAGACCGTGGAAGACTTCCAGAAAAAACTGGCAATCTCCCAGGAAGCGGATATTATCCTGGTGGATACCGTGGGAAGAAGTCCCCGGGATTATATTAACCTGGCTTCCATGCGGAAACTCCTGGATGCCTGCGGGACCACCAGCGAAGTGTATCTAACCGTAAGCGCTACTACCAAGGCTTCGGATATTAAGGAAATTATGCAACAATTCGAACCTTTTAAATACGTTTCAACGATTCTGACGAAATTGGATGAAACCTATAAGATCGGCAGCGCCTTGAGCGCTTTATCTGAAGAGGCGAAATCCGTGGCGTATATTACCGACGGCCAGGGGGTTCCCCAGGATATTGAAAAAGCATCGGTGACAAGACTGCTGAAGCATTTGTCCGGGTTTACTGTCCAGGCGGATTATCCGGAACAGATCCCGGTTCAGGCGGAGGGAAGACATCAATGATCGATCAAGCGGAACAATTAAGAAACATCATGAAAAACAATAACGGCAATAAAAATGGGCAGGACACCCGGATTATCGCCGTTACCAGCGGTAAAGGCGGGGTGGGAAAGACAAACCTTTCTATCAACCTGGCTATCGCTTACGCCAGATTGGGGAAAAAAGTAATCGTTCTTGACGCCGACCTGGGGCTGGCTAATGTGAATGTCATTCTAGGGATTATTCCCAAGTACAACCTGTATCATCTCATACGGAAGCAGAAGACCCTGGGAGAGATCATTATGGATACGGACTACGGTATACAGATTGTGGCCGGGGCTTCGGGTTTTTCCAAGATCGCCAACCTTTCCAACGAAGAACGGGAGCAATTCGTCGGTGAGCTGTCGGAACTCTCATCCGCCGATATTATCATTATCGATACCAGCGCCGGGGTATCCAGAAATGTCCTGTCCTTCGTGGCGGCGGCGGATGATGTGATTATTGTAACCACCCCGGAGCCCACGGCTATTACCGACGCCTACGGCATCATTAAAATTATTGCCACGGAGGTTGAAAACACTGAATTAGGTTTGAAATTGGTGGTGAACCGGGTAAAGAGTGTAACGGAGGGTAAGAAGGTCTCGGAAAGGGTTATCAATATTGCCGGTCAGTTCCTGAATCTGAAACTCGATTATCTGGGCTATGTCTATGAGGACACGGAAGTTCAGCAGGCAGTACTGCGGCAAAAACCCTTTTTAGCCTCCAATGAATCCAGTAAGGCGTCAATCTGTATGAAACACCTGGCCGGCAGACTGGAAAACATGGAATACCGGGAAGGAAGCGGTGTCCCGGTATTTCTTAAGAGGCTTTTCGGAAGGTAATGGGGCCGGATGTCCGAATAACCCGGAGAGGAAAGGGAGTTGACTGCTGCCGTTATTTACCATAATCTGGAGATAGGAGTGTAAACCGGTATGATTCATTGGAAAATCGCCGCCCTGGCCGCCGCGACAGCCGCTTTACTCTCTATTCTCGTCGGCCTCTTCGGTCGTGTGTCCGCCGGCTACCTGTTTTTTCGAGCCCTGGTTTCCGGTCTCGTCTTCGGTGCTCTGGTGGCAGGAATGGAAGTCCTGGGAAGAAAATTTCTCCCGGAGCTTTTTACCGGTGTCTCCGGGGAAGCGGAAAGTCCGGAGGAACATGAACCGGGAGGAGAAGTGGATATTGTGGTCGACGATGATGAGCCTTCCGTTTTTGCTACTCCGGGGAATGATGAAGCCTTTACGGAAACCGACGAAGAAGAACCGGCGGTAATCGAACCGGCGGACAGTCCTGAAGAGGACCGGGGCTCTCAGGTTTTTAAAAGTGGAGAGTTTGGCCTGAGTGAAGAGAAGGGTGAGGTATCCGATCTCCAAGAGGTGGAATCTCTGGATGCTGAACAGCCTTCGGAACCCTCACGGAAAGGTGATCTCCCGGATATTGAGGAGTTTTCCGGTAGCTTTGAGGGAATAAAGGGAAATGCCGGCATGGTGGATTCCCTCAATTCCAGTAAGGCTCATAAACTTCAGGCAGTGGACAGCCTGGAGAAAGAGAACGACCCGGTAACCATGGCTCAGGCCATACGAACGATATTACACAAAGATCAGGAAGGATAGTCTATGGCGGAGAACCTGATGGACGGAAAAACTGAAGAAGAGCTCTGGGCGGAATACAAGGTATCAAGGGATTCCAGAATCAGAGACGCTTTTATAGAACAGTATGCTCCGCTGGTTAAATACGTGGCCGGCAAGGTAGCTATGGGAATGCCCCATAACGTTGAATTTGACGACCTGGTAGGCTTCGGCGTCTTCGGTCTTTTTGACGCCATTGAGAAATTTGATCCGGACAAGCATGTAAAGTTTAAAACTTACGCCGTCACCAGGATCCGGGGCGCGATTTTTGATGAACTGCGGTCCATCGACTGGGTCCCCAGGTCTGTGCGGCAGAAAAGCCGGGAAATTGAAGAGGCTGTTCGACATTTGGAATCAAACCTCGGCAGGGCTGCCACGGACGCGGAGATTGCCGGGCAAATGGGCATGAGCACCGATGAATTTCAAAAGACCATGTTGAAAGTCAGCGGTACGTCCATTCTTTCCCTCAACGATATGTGGTATTCCGGCGAAGATAACGACAAAGTGTCTATAGTGGACAGTATCGAATCTCCAGAAAGCATGAACCCCGATATGATTGTCGAGAAAGATGAGATCAAGCGGGTTATTGTCCAGGCGATTCAGGAATTGCCGGAAAAAGAGAAGAAAGTTCTGGTGCTGTATTATTACGAAGATCTCACGTTAAAGGAAATAGGCAAGGTTTTAGATGTCACGGAGTCCAGGATATCCCAGCTTCACACCAAGGCTATCATGCGGCTCCGGGCA
Organism: Spirochaetales bacterium; assembly: GCA_016932135.1. Taxonomy (GTDB): domain Bacteria; phylum Spirochaetota; class Spirochaetia; order JAFGDJ01; family JAFGDJ01; genus JAFGDJ01. The sequence goes on from JAFGDJ010000230.1 coordinate 15,349, forward strand.
AAGCTGACGAATATCAAGAAAGGTATTCTTTAGCTGATAGTATCGGGAGCAGGTATGGTTGATATTGACCAGGTTAGAGGCTACATGAGGCAACAAGCCTTGGAGGACAGGGAAAGACATTCCATCCCGGTAACCGGAAAAACCTTGGATGAAGCCTTAAAACAGGCATCGATAGAATTAGGGGTGCCGGTGCGACGAATCGAGTATGAAATCTTAAAAAAAGGAAGTTCCGGATTCTTCGGGGTGGGAAAACAGAATTGGAGCCTTATTGCCTATGAAGCCGCTCCGGAGAAGGCTGAAGATGAAGAGATTGAAGAGGATGAATTTTCCGCTTTTCAGCATGAGAAAGACATCATCCAGGATGCCGATGGTGAAGTCATCGTCAAGCTTACCAGCGACGGTGTTTTAGTCAAGATTCTTCCACCGATAGGAAACGGCAAGAAGGCCAGCGAAAAACAGGCGATAACCGCCCTGAAAGCCCGGGACGTGACCCACTTCGATGAAAGGCTCGTAGCCGGGGTTGTAAAGCAGGCCGACGGGCAGTACGTCCGGGTGGGGGATTTTGATTATAACCCGGTAAATGATTCCATTATGACGGTAGACATCATGGACGCCGAGATGAAGGCTTTCATGAAGGTCAAGCCCCCGGGGAAAGGCGGCACTGACCTGACAGTGGATACCATGATCGGATTCTTAAAGAATAACAATGTCATCCACGGGATTAAAGAGGATATCTTGACCGGCTTTGAGGAGCATCCGCAGTATGACCAGAGTGTCCTGGTAGCCGAAGGTTCCAAGCCGGTGAACGGTGCCAACGCCCGGGTTATGTACAATTTCCAGGTTGACCGGACCGATCTCAAGCTGAAAGAGAAAAACGGCAGGGTGGATTTTAGAGAGATGAATCTGGTGCAGAATGTGGTGGAAGGCCAGGCTCTGGCGAAGAAGATCCCCGCTGAAGAAGGAACCCCCGGTCGAACGGTCACGGGAAGGCTGCTGCCCGCCAAGAATGGGCAGGACATGGAAATAGGCATCGGCAAAAACGTCCGGCTTTCCGATGACGGTATGACCGCTTTTGCTTCGATTAACGGGCAGGTACTGCTGACAGCCGGGAAAATCAATGTAGAACCGATCTATGTGGTAGAGGGTGATGTTAATCTGAAATCCGGCGGGAACGTCATTTTCCTTGGTGCCGTAGTGGTAAAAGGGAGCGTGGAGGACGGTTTTAAGGTGAAGGCCGCCGGTAATATCGAGGTCATGGGAAATGTCGGTAAGAGTGAGATCGATGCCGAAGGCGATGTCATTGTTCATCAGGGAATTAACGGTAAGAGCGGAGGAACGGTAAAAGCTGGGAAAGGAGTTTGGGCGAAATTCATTGAAAACTCCCATGTGGAAGCTGGGGAGATCGTTGTGGCCAGCGACGGGATTATCAATTCCCAGGTCGACGCGGATAAGAAGATTATCTGTCAAGGCAAACGGGCCACCATCGTCGGCGGCCACCTCAGGGCGGCGGAGGAGATTCACGCTAAAACCTTAGGATCGGTCTCGGGTTCTGAAACCATTCTGGAAGTCGGCTACGACCCCAAAAGCGTCGCCAGAATTACCGAATTGAACGAAAAAATCGTCGCTTTTCAGGCAGAGTTGGATGAATTGGCCCTGAATATCGCGACCCTGGAAAACCTAAAAAAGGTCAAGAAGAGTCTTCCGGAAGAGAAGGAAAAGTACTATGTGGAGCTTCTTGAGAAAAGGAAAACCGCCGAGGCCAAGAAAGAAGACCTGGAGAAAGATAAGGACGAGATAGAAAGTTATTTGGCTTCTTTGAAGACCGTGGGGAAGGTTTCCGCTTCCGATAAAGTGCACCCGGGAGTCGTGGTAATCATCAAAGAGGTTCCCTTACGAGTGCGAAATGATTTCCGGGCTACCACGTTTATTCTGGAAAAAGACAAGGTAAAAACAAAAAAATATGAGAAGCTGGAGGAGGATTTCTCACAAAGACAATAATGCCTATACAACCTATTGATTTACAGGTGTTATTTTCTCATCTGAACCAGGTCGGGAAGGAACAGGCGGCGCAAAAGGATGCGGCTATCCTGCAGCAGGCAAGCCAGGCGGGGGAGATGATAAAGAAAAGTGAGCAGCAGGAACACAGTGTCGACCGAACGAAAGAGATGGAACAGGGGCCGGAGAAGACTCATGAAGAAAAGGAACGGAAACAACGTAAAGAAGCCGGAGGAAAAAAGAAAGAGGATCGTCGGGAAGAGCAGGAGGAAGAGGATATCCTCAAAGACCCCGACCTGGGACATCATATCGACATTTCGGGTTAAACCGTGACAATATTCGTTACCCTTCTTATATGCCTGAGTATCAATGGTATTCTTCTCGTTATCATGTTCCAGTTTTTTAAAGGGAAGATTTATAAATCCATTCAATCTTCAGCGCTGATTGAACATGTCAGGAAAGAAATGGATGCCCTGGTGGTGGAAATGAACCACACAACGGAGCGAAACATCGCCCTGATAGAAGAACGCATCGTCAGGTTGAACAAACTCTTAAAAGATGCCGATAACAGAATTGTAGTGTTACAGCGTCAGCAAAGACCCTTGTCCGGTACGGATGCCTATGACGCCCTGGGCAGAACTCCCCGGCCTTCCGGACCTAAGCAGGAGCAAGCCGAGCATACCGTGAAGGAGCGGGTTCTGGAAATGGCCGGAGAAGGCTTTGAGCATGCCGTTATCGCCGGCAAATTAGGCCTGCCGCTGGGGGAAGTGGACCTGATTGTCTCGTTGGAAAGCAGTCGAGGGGGAAAGAGCGAATGATTGGCATTGATCTTGGAACAACCAATACTTCCTGCGCCGTGTATGAGGCGGGGGAACCCCATGGCATACCCAACGATCGGGGAAACCGAGTCACTCCTTCTATCGTTTCCCGGACCTTGGCCGGGGATATCCTGGTTGGGGAAGCGGCAAAAAATCAGGCTGTCCTGAACGCGGAAAGGACTATTCGGTCGGTGAAACGTCTCATGGGAACCGGCCGGACTATACAGCTCGGTGATAAAACCTATACACCGGAGATGATCAGCTCCTTTATTCTGAAAAAAGTCAAAGATGATGCGGAGGCTTACCTGGGTCGCGAGGTTCGTGAAGCCGTCATTACCGTACCGGCGTATTTTACGGAGCTTCAGCGGCGTGCCACCATCGAGGCGGGAAACCTGGCGGGGCTCGAAGTCCGCCGAATCATCAACGAACCGACCGCCGCCGGATTAAGCTGCGCCGAAAGCTTGCCGGAATACTGTACCCTTTTAGTCTTTGATTTAGGCGGCGGAACCTTCGATGTCAGCGTTCTGAAAAAGAAGGCTCTGCAATTGGAAGTTCTTTCCACCGCCGGGGATAACCATTTCGGGGGCATGGATTTCGATCAGGCTATTCTCCGGCAGGTTATACAGCATTTCAATCGCCAGGCGGACAGGGATATCGCCTCCGATCCGGTCATCCTGCAGCAGTTGACCGATCTGGCGGAACGGGGCAAGATCGAATTATCAACCCGGCAGGAAACCCAGATCGCTCTTCCGTTTTTCCAGGCGGGAACAAGAAGTCTCCATCTAACCTATGGACTCACCAGAAAAGATTTTAACACTCTTATCGCGGAGGGAACCGAAAAAGCCTGTACCCTCACCCTGGCGGCCCTCCGGGATGCCGCCTTACAGCCGGAGAAGGTTGATTATATCGTGTTTTCCGGAGGGTCCAGCAGAATACCGGTTATCCGGCAATCAATATTAAACCTTCTTCCCGCCAAGGTAGCCTCAAAGGTGCATCCCGAAGAAGTGGTCGCCGGAGGAGCCGCCGTGCAGGCATATTTGATCAAGCACCCGAAGGACGGCCGGCGTCTGCAGGACATTACACCCTTACCGCTGGGAGTGCGGGCCGAAGGGGACAGTTTCTTCCAGGTCGTCGGAAAGAATACCCCTATACCCGCCAGAGAAACCAAGATGTTTACTACCGTGGCCGACGGACAGCAGGCGGTGGAGATCGATATTCTCCAGGGATTATCGCCCAAGGCTTCTAAAAACAGTTCCCTGGGGAAGTTTCACCTCTTCGGCATCCAGGAAGCCTCGGAAGGGGTGCCCAGGATCGAGGTGTCGTTCTCCATTGACGAAGACGGAATTCTGACGGTGAAGGCCCGGGACAAGCGTACCGGCGTTTTTCAGGATATTTCCCTGGCGGATAAAAAGGCTCTTCATCATGCAGCCTTCAAAGAAGGCTTACAAGGGCGCCTGGCTGTTCTCAGCGGGAAGGTGGAAAAACTGATGAACGAACGGGGTAAATTCCTGGAGAATTCCTTTATCGAAGAGATTAACGAGATTTTGAATTCGAGCAGGAACCATGCCGAAAGCCTGTCGGCAGGCAGAGTAAACGAGTACTGTCTTGCCCTGGAGACAATAATTTGCGAGATAGAATCCCTGGCCAAGGAAAAGGAGCGTAAGGATGCTTGAACGTGAACTGGCCGTGCTGGGATTAAAACCGGGAGCCGCGGAAGAGGATATACGACGGGCATACCGGAACCTGGCAAAGAAGTATCATCCCGATCTTTCCGGATACAATACGGCGAGTCTCTTCGATAAGGTTACCCATGCATATAAAAACCTCACCGTGAGTAAACCCGTTTCCAGGGTTATTCCCTATCCTGCCCGGCAGCCCTTCGGTAAACAGCCGTCGCGGGAAACCCGGGATGATTATGATATCAGCAGGCTGGGCGGCATGTTGCTTTACAGCGGGTCCTCGGAACAACGAGCCTTCGCCGCAAAAAAACTGGGGAATTCGGGTAAAAAGAGCGCCTATGTCTATCTCCGGAAAGCCCTGTCCGACAAAAATTCTCTGGTTGTTCGGTCTTCCGTGGAAGCCATAGGAAAACTGCGGATCCAACAATCGGCTGGCGACCTTTCATGCGCTTTTTCTCATGGAGAAGCGGATACAAAATTGGAAATTTTGAAAGCCCTGGAGGCTATAGGAATCACCGGGGGCTTTACGAATATCCTCTTGCAGGCCATGAGAGATCCCGCTCCCAGGGTACGAAGAAAGGGGTTATCCCTTTTCGCTGAAACCCAGACAAGCAAGGTAAACCATGGATAGTAAAACCCTCTTGGCCACGTTTCAGGATGACGCGGGTCTCTTCATTGACCGCCTGAACAATACATTGATGCATCTGGAGAAGGAAAGGGAGAATCTCAACCTGGTTCACCAGGCCTTTCGTTTTATTCACTCCATCAAATCGGAAGCATCCTACATGCAGCTCGATGAGATTACCAAGGTTGCTCATAACCTGGAGACCTTGCTTGACATACTGCGACGAGAGCAGCGGGGGCCGGATAACATAGAATTGGCCAGTATGTATGAATGCGTGGATGAACTGCAGCAGAAATTGCAGCACCTGCAGGAAAAACCCTCCTTTCAGGAGCCGTTGGAGGTATCGGAGGAGGTTTACCCGGAACCTCTGCAGCCTCAGGAAGAGATGTGGGACGATCTGGAAAAGGCTCTGTTAAGTGAAGCCCGTCGTCGGGGAGAGGGGGTGTACTCCCTTACCTGTGAAATCGAAGAATCGGCCCCGATGAAAAAATCCAGGGTTTTTCTTATCGTAAATAACCTGGAACTGATCGTCAATGTTATTTCCGTCACTCCTTCGTTAGAGGAGGAGCAGGATGAGTCTTTTCGATACTGTGCCGTTCTTTTTACCTCCGACACGGATGAAGAGGCTGTCCGCCGGGCGGTGTGCGTCGACCAGGTTCGCCGGGTTCAGATTACCCCTTTAGATTATGAATCTCTTTTATCCGCCGGGAGTTCCTCTCCAGGGGAACAAAAAACAGCCTCCGCAGAAGAGCATGAAGGATTTTATAGGGTTTCACCCCATACCCTGGATGAATTATTCGAGTATTTGGATCAGCTGAAGCTAACCGCCTTGAGGCTTTCCGCCGGCTTGCGAAATCAGGGTGATCAGGCGAAGGAAGCCCGGGAAAAAGAGCTGAAGGGGATTCAGAACCTCACCGAGAGCTTGGATTCTCTTTTAAAGGATATTCGAAAAGTCCGGCTCAGCTCCTGGTTTTCCCGGCTCCATCGTATGGTGAGGGATCTTTCCACCGATCTGGGCAAGCAGGTGGAGCTGGAAATGGATTTCGGTGATCTTTCCCTCGACCGAAATACTGCGGATATCCTTGGAGAAATGATCTCTCATCTACTCAGGAATGCCGTGGATCATGGCATTGAAAGGCCGGAGGAACGTCAGGAAATGGGGAAACCGGTGCAGGGAAGGGTTGAGATCCACGGTTCCGTAAAGGACGGCTCAATTCTGGTACATCTTCAGGATGACGGCCGCGGCATATCCGAAGAGGAAATAACAAGTCTGGCCCGAAACCAGGGGATCCTGAAAGAAGGAATGGAGCTCCTGGATATCCTCGCCGCACCGGGTTTCAGCACCCGTTCACAAGCCACTGATTATTCGGGCAGGGGAGTGGGGCTGGACGTGGTAAAAGGAAAACTGGAGAGAACCGGAGGGAGTCTTTCCCTGGAAACCAGGGGAGGAGAGGGCAGCCGGTTCAGTATCCTCCTTCCGCTGATGTATAACCCTGTGGGAGTATTACTGGTACGCTGCGGCGAAGAAACCCTGGCGGTCCCTTTAAAACATATTCGGGAACGCTATGTCCTGACACCGGAAGGGTACAGCCGGGATGAACGGGGATATCTTTCCTACAATGGAGATCCGGTATACGGTATCGGAGGCAAGGTGTTGTACAGTTCGGGGCTTCCTTCGGAACCCTACGGCCTGGCCTTGAGGCATATGGGGCGACGGGGAGTTCTCCTGGTGGATGAAATGCTCTTCGAAAAAGAGCTTGATGAGGAATCCTTACAGCCCGATCGGGAGATCCGCCCGCATATCTTCAGCCTGGGACAGAAAGATTTAGGGTATAAGTATCTGAGCCCTTCCCTGATCTCAGCGGACCTGTAAAACAAGTGTAAAAGCACCCACTATAAGCTATCTTTTCTCTCTGTTTCTATATAAATTTGAATCATCTTTTCTATTGGAGGAAGATGGATTGTTTGAAAATACACCCATGACTCTGCAAGCTCTGTTGAACTATTCCACGAAAAAATATACAGATCAGGGAGCCCTGGCTTTTGTGGATCAGGAACCCCTGTCTTACCGACAGGTTAAAACCGCGGCCACCGGCATGGCCGCCCGGCTGATCGAACTGGGGGTGGCCAAAGGTGACCGGGTAGCCCTGCTGGGTGAAAATATGCCCTTCTGGGGAGTTTCCTATTTTGCCGTAGCCTTAGCCGGCGCGGTCAGTGTACCTGTGCTGCCCGATTTCACCGAAGAGGATATAAAAGGGATTCTCCGGCACTCGGGGGCCAAAGCCATGGTGATATCGGATAGGATGGCCGCCCGGCTGACCGATCTCCCCGCCGATATACAACGGATCCGGATGGAGGAACCCCTGCCCTCGGACGGGGATGGTCTGCCGGCGGATCGGACGGTGGAAGAAGATGACCTGTCGGCCATCATCTACACCTCCGGAACCACCGGATCGCCCAAGGGCGTTATGCTGAGCCACCGGAATATCCTTTCCAATGTCCTGGCCGCCGCTCCGATTCCCCGGATGAAGCCCCGGGAAAGACTGCTTTCCATCCTTCCGTTGTCTCACACCTACGAGTGTACCATCGGCTTTCTTATCCCCTTTCTGATGGGTGCCTGTGTGTATTACATTAAGAAACCCCCAACGCCGACGGTGTTAAAGGAAGCCCTGCAAAAGGTGCGGCCGGGGGTGATGCTTTCGGTTCCCCTGCTTATTGAAAAGATCTACCGACAGAATATAAAGCCGACCTTGAATAAAAGCCCCTTTACCCGGGCTTTGATCCGTTTCGCTCCTGCCCGGGGATTATTGCACCGTCTGGCCGGAAAAAGCCTGAAGCAGTTCTTCGGCGGAAGGCTGTATTTCTTCGGTGTCGGCGGAGCACCCCTGTCCCCGGATGTGGAAAAATTCCTTCGTCAGGCCCGGTTTCCCTATGCCATCGGTTACGGCCTTACGGAAACGTCGCCTCTCATCGCCGGGGATAACGCGGCATTTACCCGTTTCAGGTCCACCGGCCGGGTACTGCAGGGTGTCGAGGTGAGAATCGACGATCCGGACCCGGAAACCGGAGAAGGCGAGATCCTCGTGAGGGGACCAAACGTGATGCTGGGATACTACAAGGACGAAGAGAGAACCGCCGAGGTGTTCACCCCTGACGGATGGTTCAAGACCGGGGATCTGGGGGTGATGAACGATAAAGGATATCTTTATATTAAAGGACGGAGCAAAAACCTCATCCTGGGGCCCAGCGGAGAGAATGTGTATCCCGAATCCATTGAGAACCTTCTGAACTCCTTTCCTTACGTGGAAGATTCCCTGGTTTTTGCCTATGAAGGAACGATTATTGCCCGGGTGCAACTGGACCGGGAGTCCCTGGAGAAACACCTGGAAAGTCTGAAAACCGGTGTCCGGGAGGTCTCCGATTATGCCAAGGAACACTTAGCCGAGATAAGACAGACGGTAAACCGGAAGCTCAGCCACTTTTCCCGGCTGAATACGATCATGGAGCAACCCACCCCCTTCGAGAAAACCCCGACGAAAAAGATAAAACGGTTTCTCTACACGAAACCGGAGACCCCGGGGCTGGAGGAACAGACGGACTAGGGGAGACTATCCGTTTTTTGTAGACAAGTTTCTGTATTTTCTTAAAAACAAAAATTTTTTCCTCAAAATATGGCAAGGTGATTTCTTTTCCTGTAAATTGGTAGGACCAATTATATAATCGTGATGTAACAAAAACGGATAAAGGAAAGGGTCCTTAACCTGGATTTGGCTCCCACTATCCTCGATCTTGTCGGATTAGACATTCCCGATTCCATGCGGGGGACAAGTGTCCTCCCATGCCTTGAGAACCGGGAATGGACGCCCAGGAAAGCCTGGCTTTATGAACATTTCCCGGTTTACCCCATACCCAAGCCGAAGGCAAACCTTTCCGCCGGGTCCGAGAGGCACTGGCGGATCAGCTCTTCCAGAATTTCCCGGTCCATAATCCTTGGATTGTCTACTTGTGCGGGTTCCTAGTGATGATAAAAACAGTAGGTACACACTGCGTTGCAGCGAGAACCTACCGGTTTGATAAGAACGTAATCGGGAATTTTTTCAGTCAAACACCGTCACCTTGGCATTGGCCGGCACCGGCGGAAAGATCTGCTTGGACACCGGAGGCATGGAGTTGTACACCCAGTCCACCGACAGGTCTCCGCCTGTGCCACGACGGTGAAAGATTCCCCGGACAACGGCGTCTTCCATGTCCAGGGTCATGGCGAAGAGGCACACTCTCGTGCCGTCGGGGATCCCCTTCAGGTCTTTCGAGTACTCGGCACCGGGAATGTAGACCCGGGACGCACCGGAGGCGGCGGCGGAGAGACATGGAATGATGATGGGGTACCCGTCGTTGCCGATGTAGCTTAGGAACTTCAGGTTACCGGTTTTTGAGATGAGCTTTCGGGTCCAAAGGTTCATCCCTTGGTCTTCCCGGTTCTCTGAACGACCCTTAGCCAGGGCAGCCTTCAATACCCCGGTCACAATCTTTCCCATGGGAAGCTTTTCCGCCCGGGTGGTACCGATGAGGTCCAGATAGTGAGCGGTATGAATACCGAAATAGGAATTGTATCGCCACATCGGTTTGTTGTTGAAGACCTGGTGTTCCGGTCCGGTGACGGCTTTTTTTGTCCAGAGGGCTTTGCCCCGCCAAAGGACTTTATCCAGGCCCATAATGAGAAAACCCGTTTTCTTGTTTTTCTCGGCATACCGCTTTCCCGACCCCTCGCAGAACTGGCCGAAGACCAGGTGCCCAGTATCGGGGGCCCTCATGGCGGTGATCAGGGTGAGGTGGGGCAGCCCATCGTCGTTTACGGTGCCCAGCAGGCCGACCTTTCCGTCGGGTTCAAAATGGGGCAGGTCGTTCTCAAGAAAACTATCGTAGAGTTTCATCCTTTCCTCCGAAATTATTCCTTTATATTCCTCGTCATCCCTGACCAGTGAACCAGGTCGGCATCCGCGCCCGCTTCTACGGCGGCCTGTACCAGGGCGTCCATTTCTTCAGCCGGCAGAAGGTCGGCCTCTTCCAGCTCCCAGGCCTTCCCCAACCGCCGGTATTTGTCCCGGCACAGGTTGTTGAAGGCACAGAGTTCCCATCGGTCCACCAGGCCTTCTCCGTGTTCCAGGATGATCCGGGCTATACCCTGTATATTGTCCCGCCGGGCGGTCATACCGGGGATAACCGGGGTTCGTACCCAGAGTCGTTTTTCCCGTTGGTCCGGCCAAACCTGCCGATGAAGCCGGGATGAACGGACCAGGGACACCACGGTCTTGAAATGATCCACTACCAGTTTCAAGGAACCGCCGGTGTACCGGCGATGAAGATCCTCGTCCGATTCCTTGAGGTCGTAGAGAATCAGATCAGCCTGTTCACAGGAGGTTTCCAGTTGTTCGGTGGAACAAGCCCCGCAGGTATCCAGGGCGGTATGGACCCCCTCTTTTGCCAGGCGGGTGAACAGGGCTTTGACAAAGGGAGCCTGCAGAGTGGCTTCACCGCCGGAAAGGGTTACCCCGCCGTCGGTGCCGAAATAGGCCCGGTCTTTCATAAGCTCCTTAAAGGCTTCTTCCACCGTCATCCTCCTGCCCCAGACCTCCAGGGCCGAGGCGGGGCACTCTTCGGCGCAGGAGCCGCAGCCGGTACACAGGTTCCGACGGACGGTAATACCCTCCTCGCAGGATAAAGCCGAAACCGGGCAGGCGGAAAGGCATTCCCGGCAGCCTAAGCAGCGGTTTCCGATCCATCTCACTTCAGGCTTGGCCGATATGCTTTCCGGGTTTTGGCACCAGCGGCAGGAGAGGCTGCAGCCTTTGAGGAACATGGTGGTCCTTAAGCCCGGACCGTCTTCGGTGCTCATCCGCATAATTTCCAACACCAGAGCGGAAGGATCGGTGGAACCCTTCTCCATGATCAGACCTTTTCGTGGGAGATTCGGGCGATCACTTCGTCCTGGAGCTCCTTTCCGATGGCGGTAAAGTACGCGTTATACCCGGTAACCCGTACCAGGAGGTGACGGTAGTCCGCCGGGTGCTGCTGGGCGTCTTTTAAAACCTCCGGGTCCAGCATGTTCACCTGCAGGGCGGTGCCGCCGTTTTCCGCGTACCCCCGAAGGAAGGCTTTGAACTTCTCCCGGTTCCCCGGTTTTTTAATCAGGGATGGGTTGAAACTCATGGTATGGCTGGCCCCGTTGGGCAGTAGGTTGAAGTAATCCAGGTAGTCACCCCCCACACCCCGGCCGCCCAGGGCCTTGCCCACCGAGTTGGCGTTGGCCGTAGGCCCGGCGGTATCGGCACCGTTGGACGGACAAATGGCGTTGGAAAGAAATTGATCCTTCGGGCGGCCGTCGGGGCTGGCGGGAAGGATAAAACCGTCGGAGACCCAGTAATTCCATGAAAGCATCCCCGGCCGAAACCTCCTCCCCGTGCAGGTGGTGTAGTTCCAAACCTCCTCCGCCCAGAGGGCCATCACCTTTGACGCCAGCGCGTCGGCCGTATCATCGTCCCGGCCGTACTTGGGGGCCTTGTTTTTCGCCCGGGCCTGCAGGGTTTCATAGCCTTGCCAGTTGTTCTTCAAAGCGTCGATGAGTTCTTCCAGGGTGCAGAAGGCGTTGTCGTAGACCAGGTACTTCACCGCCAGAAGAGAATCCACCGTGGTGGCAAAGGTAACCCCCTCCACGGTAACGAAGTTCAATTCAGGACCACCCTCGGTGATATCCAGGGCTTTTTCAGCGCAGCCCCGTACCAGGGTCGACAGGTAGGGGGTGGGGTGGTAAGTCTTCCTGGTCTCCTCACCCCGGTCGTAGAGGCCGGTGATCTTTCTGATGATAAACCGGGTTTGAACCTCATAGGCCCTCCAGAAGTCCTCGAAACTCCGGAAGGCCTTCGGATCCCCGGTGGCCGGGCTTTCCCGGGTGCTTTTTTCGGTTATCCCGGTGATGGTGTCGGTAAAGGGAACGAGAGACTTCCCGTTTCCCAAGACCAATTCCACGGCTTTCAACAGGTTGAGGTTACAGTCCACGGTGCCGGAGCGGTCGTTTCCCACCATGGTGTTTTCCAGGCAGCCTACGGAGGCGTAGTCATGCACATTATCCGGATGAATGAAGGCTTCAACTCCGGCGGTTTTCGCTTCCCGGAGCATGCCTGCCATGGAGCGCTCGTCGAAGTTCAGGAGAAAGGGAGCCCCCTGGCTGGAGGAGATCATTTCCACTACCTTGTCAAGAAGGTCGTCGGGGCTGTTCCGGTGGAGCCGCACATTGGGTTTCGGTTCGAGAATCGGCGACATCTCGTCGATGACCTCCAGGAACACCCAGGTCAGTTGATTGGTCATGTCTTTCCCGCCGGGGCCGAGGCCGGACAGGTTGAAGAGCTGGCCGAAACCGGCGGTGATGCCCTGGTTCCCCACCTGGATCATGGAGTCGTAGGCCGTGTTAGCGTGGATCCAGAAGCACTTGAGAATTTCTTTTCCCTCTTCCCGGTCCATCCCTTCGGATATCGAGGCTTCCCAGTAGGGGAGAAGGTAGCGGTCGATGTTGCCGAAGGAGAGCCCGGCTCCTGGGTAGTTTTCATCCGCCATGACACACATATGGGTGAGCCAGAGGGACTGTACGGCTTCGTGAAAGGTCCGGGCGCCGAACTCCGGTATCCGGGTGAGAATTTCCGCCAGATTTTCCAGCTCGGCCTTTCGTTTCCCGTCGCTTTCCTCTCCCGCCAACCGAAGAGCTTCTTCCCTGTAGCGGCCTGCTACCTCCACCGGCATGAGCGCGGCGATAATCATAGCTCTCAGCCTGCTTCCGGGCCTGCCGGCTTTTTCCTTCGGCGGAAGAGCGTCATATCGTGCCTGCAGATCCTTCAGTACCGCGGAAAAACCCTTTTCCAGGATGGCGGCGTAGTCGGGAATCAGGTGACCGCTGGTGGGGCCCACATTGCCGTACCCGTGGTTATGAAAGGCAATAGTCTCTTTCCGGAGGCCCTTTTTCCCGTAGAGCCGCCGGTTTCTCGCTTTCTGTTCCGCTTCGGTAAGGCAGGCGGAGGTATGCATGTTGAATCTTCCTCCGGCGATCAGGTCTCCGGGCAGGATTTCCTGGGGCAGGTAATTCACCATGACTTCCCGGTTGAACCAGGCCCGGCGTTCGTGCAGGCTCATGTCCCAGAACCCTTGGGGGAGAGAGACCGTTTCGGCGATCTGGGCGAAGGAGGAGCAGAAGGTCTGGAAAAAGGCGTAGGTTTCCGGGACGATGTAATAAGACAGTTCATTGTACTGCATATCCCAGGGGGTGCCGGTGGTAAAGCTGATGTGCTGATTGTTCCATGGTCGATCAACGCCTTTAAAATAGTAGTCCCGCAAGCGTCGAAGGCGGTCGGAAAGATTCGTCGGCTTTTTTAAGGTAGCCGTTTTCCCTTCATCCTGGTGATTCATCATGTCCTCCTTTACCTTCAGGAAAAATCCAGGGATTGATAGATGCTGTCCCTGCCATATGCCAGGGTTTCCTTCATAATAGCCCCGGCGGCGGCGGAATCGGTCTGCTTGAAAGCTTCCAGCAGCCGGTCCCATTGGCTCAAGGCATGTTCCAGATGGCCGGGAACACGGTAAAATTCCCGGGCGTAGAAAAGATACACCGACCGGCAAGCGTTAAAGAGCAGCCTGAAGGCGATATTGTCCGTGCGATCGATGATAAGGGTGTGAAACTCGTAATCCTTTTTCGCCAGCTGTAGGGGGTCGGTGGTTCCGTCCTCCATGTTCCGGCGGTGAAGGCGCAAGACGGCTAAAAAGTCCTCCGAACTCCGCAGGGCTGCTCGTTCCGCCGCTCCGACTTCCAGGAGCTCGCGAAAGTCCAGCAGGGCTTTCAGGATAATCGGGTCTAAGGTTTCGTTATTATCCATCAGGTAGATCAAGAGTTCCAAAGAGGCCTCTTTGCCGTAGTCGGTCACATAGGTGCCGCTCTGGGGTTCCGTCCGCACCAGCCCCAGGGAAGCGATGTGCTTCATGGCTTCCCGCAAGATGGAGCGGCTGACACAGAACTCTTCTGCCAGGACCCTTTCCGGAGGCAGGCGGTCTCCGGGCTTGTAGATGCCTTGAAGAATGGTCTTTTCTATCCGGAGAGCCGTAAGTTCCGATTTCTTCCTCTGGGAATTCATTATTGGTCCTACCAATTAAAGGATATCATGGATTTTATCCGGCTGCAAGAGTAAAAACTGCCAATTTGCATTTTCCTCGAGAGTATTTTAAGCTTAGGTATGGAAAAGCAGAAATCTTCGCGTTGCCCCAGGGAAGATTCTCAGGATGGATAAAGGAAAAAAGATCCGGCAATATCGTTCCAGTCTTATGGGACAAATCAGTCGTTTGTCCCTGATCATATCGACCAGTATCATAATCATCATACAGCTTTCGTCCATTTTAATTATATCCATGTTTACCGTCTCTAATCTGCGAACGAGAGCCGCGGAAACTGCAGACCAGATAGCCACGATTCTGATCGAACCCTTGTATAATGTGGATGATGGACAGACCTTACGAATTGTCCAGGCGCTTCTTTCATCGGGAGAAATTTCCGGCCTGTTTCTCACGTCCAGCGCCACCGGTGTTCTGGTGGATGAAAAACCTGAACGGGTTTCACCCTGGCTGGAGAGCCAGGAGAGGGATATTTACCACCAAGACCTTTACCTGGGGACTATACGAATTTATTACAGTGACGAGGCGCTGATAGACATCACCCGGGGAGTCTTTTTTATCCTCCTCCTGGTGGTCCTGGCGGTTATCGCGGCGAATGTACTGATCACCCAATCCATGGTTGAGAAACGGGTTCAAAGGGTGTTCCAGTTCATCATCCAGGGTATCCAGGAAATAGCTTCGGGCAAGTACGATGTGGTTCTGCCGGATTCAGGGTATGACGATATGGATGCCTTTATCGGAGTCATCAACGACATGTCCTATCGGATCAGGCTGAAAAACGACGAGCTTTTCCAGATCAATCAAAGCCTGGAAGACCGGGTGGCCGAACGCACAGAAGAACTGGAATCGGCTCTGCGGGAGCAGCAGCTCTTACAGGAGCGGCTGGTGGAATCGGGGAAACTTGCCGTCCTGGGGCAGCTTTCCGCAGGCATCGCCCATGAACTCAACACTCCCTTGGGAGCCATCCAATCATCTTCCCGGTTGCTGAATTATTTCTTTCACGAAACCCTTCCCGAGCTGTCTACCTTGACCCGCCTTCTTGATTCAGCCGGATATGAGCTGCTGGAAACCCTGATATTGCAAGGGGTTCGTAGTCAATGCGATTTATTCGGTATCCTGCCCGATCGAGCCGTTGTACGACGGGTGGCGGAAGAGCTGGAAAACCTGGGAATAAAGGACCCTGTCGACCTGGCGGAAAGGATGGTAGAAGCGGGGTTGGTCAGAGACCTGTCCAAGATACTCCCCCGGTTGGGAACGGGTAAGGATACGGATATTCTGAGGATCGCCTGTGATGCGGTTATGGCCCAGCGTATGCTGGAGGTGATCGAGGAGTCTTCCCGGAAAGCAGCCCAGGTTATTTCGGCCCTGCGATCCTACCTGTCGCCGCAGGCTGAAAAGGAAGACGAACCGGTGGACCTGTCGGACAATATACGCCATGTGCTGACCCTGATGCATAATCTGCTGAAACACGGGATTGAGGTCCGTACCGAATTATCCCCGGTTTATGTGCTGGGTTCGGCGGATAAACTATCCCAGGTCTGGATCAATCTTATCAGAAATGCCGTGCAGGCCATGGAATACCAGGGTACCCTGGATATCCGGGTTTTGAAAGAAAATGGTTATGCCCGGGTGGAGATCGTCGATTCTGGTCCCGGTATACCGGGGGATCTGCTGGATAAGGTTTTTGATCCCTTTTTTACCACCAAAGAAGCGGGGGACGGCCTTGGCCTGGGGCTGGATATTTCAAAAAAAATTATCGAATCCCATCGGGGTAGCCTGGAGATCCGTTCCCGCCCCGGCAGAACGGAGTGTATTGTCCGGCTTCCCACCGGGAAAATACCTTGACAGAATGAAGGTATTCCATAACACTACGACCATGGGACAAGTGGATAGGCAAAAACAGGCGATTCTTTGTGTGGATGACGAGGTCATTATTCTTTTATCACTGGTGCAGGAACTGAAGCGATCTTTCGGCAGTCGTTTTGTCTATGAGCGGGCCTTAAACGCCGCGAAGGCCCTGGAGGTTATTGAAATCCTGGCGAAAGAGGACGTGAAGGTCATTTTTATCATTTCCGATTGGCTCATGCCGGGAATGAAGGGGGATGAGTTTCTCGAACTGGTGCATGAGAAGTATCCCGATATTCATACCATTATGATTACCGGACAGGCGGATCAGGCGGCCATCGACCGGGTGAAACAGAACGCCTCGGTTTTGGCGGTGTTCACAAAACCCTGGAATAATGAAGACCTGATACGGATTATAGCCAGTTACGCTGAGTTATCATAATCGGAAAGTTCAGGGTTCCTGGAAATACCCTTCGGCGATGGAATCAAAAACACCATCTGCCTGTCCCTGCCTGTTTATGCTGTCATACTGCTCCCTCAGCTGATCGCCCTCCGGCGTTTTCCGGAAAATGCTGTAGACATTCACCTTCTCCACCGGCAGCATGAGAATACGTACCCGATCCGTCAAGCCCCGGTCTTTGAGGTAATACATCAGGGACAGGTAGTTGATATCCAGGGCGGCGTCCAATCGTCCGGCGAAGAGCTTATTTAAATTCAGCTTTCGGTAATCTTCCGAAGCTACCAATTCCAGGCTGATCCGGGGATGTTGCAGGAGAGGGGGGACATAGCCTCCCTCGAGAAACCCGATTCTCATATCAAACAAATCTTCCGATTGGGTAACCTCCCGCAGAGGACTGTCGGGTGAAAGAATGAGGCAGCTGGTAATTTCCGTTAAAGGTGTTTCAGGGTAGAGAAACCGTTCTTCCCTGGAGGGTATCCGGGTAAATAAGGGCGCCACATCCACCTCTCCCATTTCAAGCATCCTTTCAACCCGGTTTACGGGAAAAAGCCCGACCACCTCCAGTTCATACCCCATCCTCGGGGCTATATACTCTCTCCAGTAATCCACGGTGATGCCTCCCGGTTCGCCGGTGACAGGATTTTCCATCATATAGGGTTCCAGCAGGAATATGGCCAAGCGAAGGGTTTTGGTTTCATCGGCCGAAAGGGTATTGCCCAGGCAAAAAAGAAATGCCAATAGAAGAAATCCGGAAAGCAAGGGTGTCTTCATACTCTTATTGTAGGAATTTTAGTGAAAGAATGCCAGAGACAGCCTTGGATTTATTCCTTTCCCCGGCGGGCTCCGGCATCCGTTTTGTCTTCCTTTCTTCGGTGCCGCACGCTTTGGGTTAAAAGAAATTCTATCTGACCGTTAATGGAACGAAAGTCTTCCTCGGCCCAGGCGGCCAGTTCCCGCCAGAGGGTAGGGGACAATCGGAGGAGTACCTGTTTTTTATTCTTCCCCTGGTCTTCCATCTACGGCCTTGCTTCTTAAACCCTTTAGTAGATCGAACCCGAATTGACCACCGGCTGGGGGTCCTTATTTCCGCAGAGAACCACCAGGAGGTTGCTCACCATGGCAGCCTTCCGTTCCTCATCCAGGTCCACGACATTATTGCTGCTGAGTTTATCCAGGGCCATTTCCACCATTCCTACGGCTCCTTCCACAATCATCTGCCGGGCGGCGATAATGGCCGAGGCCTGCTGGCGCTGCAGCATGGCGGCGGCAATTTCCGGAGCGTAGGATAGGTGGGTTATCCGGGCTTCCACAATTTCGATGCCGGCGATATCCGCTTTTTCCTGGATCTCTTTCTTCAGCCGCAGAGCCACCTCCTGGCTGCTGCCCCGCAGGGACTTTTCTTCTTCCTCGTCGCTGGAATCGTAGGGAAAAAGACGGACTATGTTTCGCAGGGCCGAGTCACACTGAATGGAGAGGTACTCGGTATAGTTGTCCACGTTGAAAACAGCCTTTACCGTGTTCACTACCTTCCAGATCACCACGATGCCGATGATAATGGGGTTACCCAGAGCGTCGTTGATCTTCTGCCTTTCGTTATTCAACGTCATGGCTTTCAGGGATATCTTTTTTTTCGGGAAAGCGGCGGTTTGTCCGGAAGTTTTTGAACTGCCGGTTTTTTCCGCCGGAACCGCGGGAAGGACCTCGGCAGAGGAGGATGGAGCCACGGCGGAAACAAAGGGGTTGACGAAATAAAACCCTTCCCCTTTCAGGGTGCCGTGGTATTTCCCGAAAAGGGTGAGCACCATGGCTTCGTTTGGTTTGAGAATTTTCAAGCCGGCAAGCAGCACAGGAAAGATGACAAACAAATACAGGGGAGAAGCAATAAACCCGGTGATAACCAACCAGGAGCTACCGTTTTTTTCAGTCTCGATAATACAGAGAATGAATCCAGCCACAGACCCCGCCAAAAGAAGAAGATTCAGAAGAAGCATAAACATGCCGCCGGTGTGCCGGGGTACATGTTCTTCCAAAGGGGGGCGACTTTTCAAAGGATCGTTGTTTGCAGCCATCGGATTTCCTTTTTTGGATTAAAAATAGATATCAAAATGATATCATAAAGATATTACATTAGTTCTTTCTGGGTGTCAAGAAGAAAAAAAAGAGTAAAAATGTTAAAAAATCAGTTGAAATATTATAAAAAAACCTTCATACTTTCACATATTGGGACGGCTTTAGAAGCCTGTCTTTTGAGGTTTGCAGGATGACGAAACAAGAAGATCGGATTCAACGGGTAATGACAATTCTACGCCAGGAAGGATCTGCGGCGGTGCAGGACCTGGCCAGGAGAATCGGTGTATCCCATATGACCATACGAAGGGATCTGACCGTTCTTGAGGCAAAAGGAACTGTACGGTTGTTTTACGGCAGTGTCGCCCTGGAAAAAAAGGGGACCGACGGAGAACCTTTGTACCGTTTGGATAAAGCCGAAGAAGAAAACCGCGAACTGAAGGAACGGATCGCCGATTACTGCGCGAAGATGATCCGTGACGGGGATGTTCTCTATTTTGACGCGGGAACAACCACGGAAATGATCGTTTCAAGGCTTCCTTCGGATGTGCATATCACCGTGGTATGTTCCAGCATAAACACTCTCAACATGGTCGCTCCCATGAAAAATGTCCGGGTCATTATAACGGGCGGCGTGTACCATGAAACCTCCGGGGTGTTTGAGTCCGCGGAGGGGATAGACCTCTTGAAAAAGACCAGAACCAACCTGGCTTTTATATCCGCCGGAGGAATACGGGCCGATCTGGGCGTCACCTGTTCGAATTTATTTGAGGTTCCCCTGAAGCAGGTGGCCTTGGAATCGAGTCTAAAGAGCGTTCTGGTGGCCGATTCCTCGAAATTCGGACGGATCAACAGTGTCTTTTTTGCTGAGGCTTCGGATTTTGACATCATCGTCACGGACAATGAGTTGCCGGAAGAGATAGAACAAGAATTTACGGAACGGGACATTCATATAACCAGGGTGTCGTAAATTGAACCGGCTATTTTGCTAGGAGGATGGACAATGGAAATGGATTTTCATGGAAGAACCGTAGTGGTAACCGGAGGCTCCAGGGGCATTGGAGCCGCAGTCAGCCTGGCCTTTGCCGAAGCCGGTGCCCAGGTGGTCATTAATCATCTGGCCATACCGGCGGATATTGAAGGTTTCAAGGATCTGAGCGCGAAGATCAATGCCGTCGGCGGTTCCTGTATTTCCGTACCCGGAGATATTACCGATTCGGTGTTCTGTAACCGTCTCTGTGAGACCGCAGTGCACACCTATGGCAGCCTGGATATTCTGGTGAACAGTGCCGGTTTCTTGAAACCCGTCAAGCCGCAGGATATTACCGACGAGCTGTGGAAGCAGGGCGTGGAAGTGAATCTTTCCGCGGCTTTCTACCTTACCCGGGGAGCTTTGAAATACATGACGGAATCCGGTTACGGCAGGATCATCTTCATCGGTTCCGCCGGGGCTATCACCGGTGGCGGAGGCTCGGCTTTTTATTCGGCTGCCAAGGCCGGCATTAACGGACTGGTACGCAACCTTTCTAAAGAACTGGCTCCTTCCGGGATCACGGTAAACGCGGTGCTTCCCGCTATCATAGAAACAGATATGCTACGGGAAAGAGCCCCCGACGACGAGGAGAGAAAGAAGTATAGCCAGAGGATCCCCGTCGGCAGGCTGGGGCAGCCGGAAGATGTAGCCTGGGCCACCCTTTTTCTCGCGTCGGAACATTCTGGGTATATCTGCGGTCAGCACATCATTGTCGACGGCGGTTCAACGTATAAATAGTAGCAAAACACTCTGTGAGGCCCTGGGCCTTTCACGGAGAAAGAATAGTCTGGAGGAATTATGGACAAAGAAGCTATGATGAAAAAGGCCTATGAACTGGGGTTCAAGTACGAACAGGATTTCCGGGGATGTGCCCAATGCGCCATCGCAGCCATGCAGGATGCCTTGGGAATTCACAACGATGATGTCTACAAGGCAGGAAGCGGTCTGGCCGGAGGCGGCGGTGAATGTACCGACGGCAACTGCGGCGGCTATACCGGCGCCAGCATGGTGATGGCCTCCTTTTTCGGCAGAACGCGGGAAGAGGAAGGTACCACCAAGGGCAGAGAGGACAAGTATGTCTCCTTTCGGATGACCCGGGCTCTGCACAATAAATTTGTTGAAAAATATGGTGGGGTTCTCTGCAAGGAATGTCAAAAAGCCATGTTCGGTCGATCCTTCGACTTACGGGACGACGAACAGAAACAGCTGTTTCGTGAGTCCGGAGCCCATGAAGACGATGACAAGTGCTGCGCCGCTGTCGGAAACGGTGCCCGCTGGGGTATCGAAATTCTTCTCGATGAACTGGAAGCAAGAGGAATGACCCTGGCTGATTTCAAGGAAATGGATAAGCGGTCATAACCTAGAAAGGACAATCTTCAGGGGGGCAGAATTCAGTTCCGCCCCCCCCAAAGCAAGGAGGGTGTAAAACATGCCTGAAGAAGATAAAGAAGGAAAAAACTATCATATCGGAGTACCTCAGTCATCGGAACTGTTTTATTTAAAGGGTTCGAATGAACTGGGGTGGGGAATGAAAAACCGTCTTGCCCGAATCTTCAATCCCCAGGACGGCAGAACGATTATGCTGGCCATCGATCATGGTTATTTTCAGGGGCCGACCACGGGATTAGAACGAATTGATGTGGATATCCTCCCCTTGATGACCCATGCGGATACATTGATGCTGACCCGGGGTATTTTGCGAACTGTCGTTCCTCCGTCCCTGAC
>JAFGDJ010000231.1 GCA_016932135.1 Spirochaetales bacterium
GAGGCTCCTGGCCGCCTGGAAAGGGTACGATTTCATCATGTTTGAATACTTCATGACGGATAAATACGGCCACAAGAGGGACAGAGGAAACCTGCTTTCCTGCGTGGATACCCTGAACCGCTTTCTAGGCGGCGTGCTTTCCGGTATGGATCCGGATCGGGACGCCGTTCTGGTGGTCAGTGATCACGGCAACGCCGAGGATATCACTACCGGAAGCCACACGCTGAACCGGGTACCATGTATCCTTTTCAGCCGGGACGAGGGGGCGGTGAGGATCTTTGAAGAAAGCGTGCGGGACCTGACGGATACGTACCGGACGGTGGTCGATAGCTTGAAGGTTTAAAACGCGTACAGCACCCCGCTTTCATCAATCAGGAAAAAGTGGCCGTACCCCCCTTCGATGTATGTCAGGCCGCGGTTGCTCCAGAGATCGCTGCCGTAAATACTCGTCTCATTGCCCGCCGGATCGAACAGTTTTTCCTGTACTCCGTAGAACATACTGGAACTGTCTATATCATGGACACCCCGGTAGTAAAACAGACCTCCCCGGGTAGTGAAAAAATACCCGGAAGACGTGGAAGAAAGGGATTGAATATTCTCCGGTCCCGTGAGCTGGATGGGTGTTGAGATCGCGTCCCCGGAGCCGAGGCCGAGGGAACAGTCATTCCCCCATCCCCAGAGGCAGCCGTCCTCCGTTACGGCGACACTGAAACAATCACCCGCCGCCAGGGCTGTTACCGCCAGGTTGCCGAAAACGGAAGAATCCACCTGCACCGGCATATTTCTGTCGACGGTGGTTCCGTCACCCAGCTGGCCGTAGTTGTTCGATCCCCAGGCCCAGAGGACGCCGTTTAGATCAAGGGCCAGGCTGTGATAGGGCCCACAGGCTATATCCACAACAGGCGCGTCGAAGGAGGTTATCTCATCGGGGGTATAGTGATCATCATTGTCTCCCAGGCCGAGCTGACCATTGTAATTTCTGCCCCATACCCAGAGGTATTCGGCTTCATCCAGGGCAAGGGTGTGTTCGAGCCCGCACTCTATGCGCAGTATCGGACTGCTGCCGAAGCCGCTGATCTCCACCGGGCTAAGCCGGTCCGTATTATCGCCCAGGCCGAGCTCGCCGTGAGGGTTGTTCCCCCAGGCCCAGAGTGACCCGCCGGAATCCCGGGCAACGGTGAATCTCCTCCCGGAAGAAACAGTATCGAACCCCGGGAGTCCGGAAATTTTAACGGGTTCCTGCCTGAAATCGGTATCTCCCAGGCCAAGCTGTCCCTCCGCGTTGTACCCCCAGGTCCACAGAAACCCGTCTCCGTCTACCGCTACACCGAAGTACTCCCCTCCGTCGGCGGCGGTGATACCCGGACCGGCGGATCCGAAATCGACGATATACTCACTTAGATCCATGTCGGGGGCTCCCGGTTTATTGAGACCAAGCAGCCCCTCGTCGTTCTCACCCCAGGCAAAGAGGGAACCGTCGGCAGCCCAGGCGAAGGTTGCTCCGCTCCCCGAGAAGACCCTGCCGCCGGTAAAATCATGGCCGGGATACTCGGTATCGATGCGCACCGGTTCCGGTAAAACGAACTGCCAGGGCGGCAGGCCCAGCTGACCGTACCGGTTGGAACCCCAGCCGTAGAGCACCCCGTCGCCGGTGATGGCCAGGCCGCAGTTGTCTCCCGCCGCGATGGAGGAAAAACCGGAGGCGATAACCGGCACCAGCACGGGGGTGTCTGTTGCATCCAGCAGGGGGGGATACCCCCCGTAGTTCCCCCAGGTCCAGAGGGTGCCGTCACTTCCTTCCGCGATGAACTGGTCAGAGCTGGAACTGATGTCCTCGATTCCGGAAAGCTCAGAGATCTGATCGAAGCTGTCGTGCCATACCTCATCCCAGTACCCGTACCGCCAGACCGTTCCGTCGTCGGCCAGAACGATGAACATCTTCGATCCGCAGGCAATCTTCGAGATCATCAGATCCGTCTCCAACAGGACAGGCTCGGCTTCCATGAAATCGATAATTTCAGAACTTTCCCAATGGGTGATCCTGCCCCACATATAGAGGCTTCCATCTGCTTTTATCCTGAGGGCATATTCCCCTGCGGCATCCATCATCGTGATATCCGTATCGAGCAGGATCGGTCGATGGATAGAATCGTTCTCGACGATTCCGCCATTTATTTCCGTGCCGAGCTGATACTGCTCATTATTCCCCCAGCCCCAGAGGTTTCCGCTCTCATCCCTGGCATAATTGACATTCTCACCGCCGACTACATCGTGAACACCGCTGAGGGATGGTATTTGTTTCGGAGGATAATAGTCTCTGGCGTCGAGATATTGGATACCAAGTTGTCCGTATGACTCGCTACCCCAGGCAAAGAGACCGCCATCGGTTGTTGCACATACGACGGAACACGCTCCAATGCTCAGGTCCTCAAGACTGATGGAGAAGAATCCCTGCCAGTTCTCCGCTTCCGGATCCACCGGGTTGTCGAAAGGGCCGAAGAAGTTGCAGGATTCTACAGCCGTCAGCAGCAGGACGCCGGTGATCACAGCAAGTATCGTTTTCTGCACATTGACACGTTTCATTCCGCCACTCCTTTCCGCACCGCTTGGAGCTGCTCCAGTTCACGCTCTACCGCGTCCAGTTCGTTCAGGACGGCGTTACGCTTCGCCTCGTCCTCCGGGGTGTCCTTCCCTGGGAGCCGGAACAAGAGGGGTGTTATCCCGCCGAAGATCAGGGCAGTGCCGCCCCCGGCCATGAGAACGATGTTGCAGATCTCAACTCTCTGCCGTTTTTCGATGGCCTCGAAGGAATCGATTGCGTTGTCATAGGCGGCCTTGTCGATGAAGCCCCAGATCATACTGCCAATGGTAGCCACCGCCCCGGCGGCGGCGATCCCCCCGGAAACCCATCCCAGGTTCTGCCAACCGCCGGCGCCCTTGAGGCTCCGGTACTCCCGTTTCAGCTCCCGGCGGCGCGCCTCAAGCTCATCGATACGGAAACCCGCCAGGTATGCCGCGGTCTCGGGATTGTCGGCGTACTCTAATTCCGGCTTGAAGTTGGTAGTAACCCCCTGACGGATAGAGAAGACGGTCTTCAGAGTCTCGTAATAGCGGCCGCTGACGATAACATTGTAGCGGTCCTCCGGGAGCTTCTCCTCTCCCCGGCCGGCTATTTTGATCTCCTTTAATGCTCCGACGACAACCGCCGTAGCCCCCTCGGGAAGATCGTAGGTCAACATGCCGATCTCCGGAACCACCGCCTCCAGGGTGCCGGTCGTCCCCATCTCTACGGTCACCGACCCCTTCCAGTAGCGGTCTGAATCCTTGAGTTCTACCAGGTGTTCACCGATCATAACGCTCTCCAGAAGCCCCGTTCCCAGGGGACCCAGCTTTACACCGTCAAGAAAGACATCCAGGCCCGTTGCATCGGTGACGATTTGTATCTTTCCGGAAACCTCTTCCAACTGAAGGGTCAGCTCCACCAATTCCCCCGGCCGCACGTCAATCTCTTCAGCGGCGTAGGTATTCGCCTGCCGAACCTCTACGTTTGCCTTTCCCGGTTGAAGGCCGCTGACCAAAGCCGGGCTCACACCCTTTTCTTTACCGTTTATGAAGATCGTAGCCCCCTCGGGGACGGTACTGATAAACAGCTCGCCCAACGATCCTGCACCGGTGAGGGAAGAACCAGGCCGCGCAACCCCCGGAGATACCCCCGCCTCCGCCAGTTTCACCGCCAGGACGTTCACCTGAGAGGTCATGTCCTCGATGGCCGTTCCTTCAACGCTATCGGCCTTGATATTCTTACCCGAGGTAACGTCGATGATCTTGGCTGTGACGATGTACTTCGCCCCAAGCTTGGACACGGTCCCGAGGATTATATTTTCCGCGGCCAGGAGTTTTCCGATCTCTACGGCGCAGGTTTCATCGGTACAGCCGGAGAGAGAGTACTCCTGGGCGTCCAGGATCGTACCCGCCTGGGATTGTTCGATCACATCGAAGGCCCCGGTGTTGACCACCGCCGTCTCGAAAAGATTGGTGAGGATCTGGGCCTCCGCCTCGGAAACCCCCACCGGATTGAAGGAAAGCACCGCGACCCGGGGAGCGTCCTGGGCGGGAAGGTAAAAGGCGATAAGGAAAAACAGGACAAGGGCAAGGCTGGTACTCGTTTTTTGTATGAACATTAAGGCCTCCTCATATTAATAGAAAGGGAAAACGTATCGGCCTTTTTCTGGAGTTCATTATAGCGTGAAACTAATAATACTTCAAAGACTATTTTTATATTTTAGCTGGGACCGTTAAGACCCTCTAGGACCCTTTTCCAGAAACCAGGGGTTTATATATCTATTACAACCGATGGATCAGCAACTTCTGCTCCAAGGCTTAAGAAGTAAAATTTCGATATCATACCTTCAATAAAGATCCGTCAGAGCGGCATGTATAATATTAATGTGCTCATCCTCCTGCTTAAGCCCGGCTTCTTTCATTATCTTCACCCTTTCCGCCTGGGAGGGTTACGGCTTTACCAGGTCCAAATACTGTATATACAGAAAGGTGCCGATACACGAAGGCGGAAAAACATAATTACAAACGTTGAGACTCTGAACAAGGTGCCCTGTGTCCTATTCATCGGAAATGAAAAGACGATCTTGCTATATGAAGAGGCGGTTCGAAACCTGACAGATATCTACCACGGAGTTATCGGAAGCCTTCAGTCCGGGATTCCGGCCGGTCTCAGCACCCAGTGACCCGCTCCTCCCCCGGCATACCCGGATAAAAATACCGATTCGAAAAAGTTGCAAAACGGTATTACATCACTAATAATAAATATGTCATCTCATCATAAAACGTAATATCAATGTTTTACGGTTGAATACTCCGAAGGATCATCTGGGAAAGACGTCGTAAAACCCTGGTGAGGAGGGGAAGGTGGGTGAAACCATTCTGTTGGTAGAGGATGAAGCAATCCTAGCCATGGCTGAAGCCCTTGTACTGGAAAAGGAAGGGTACTCGGTTATCACGGCCCGGAACGGTCGTGAGGCGGTGGAAAAGGCGCATTCAAAGGCCGGCAGTCTTGATTTAATCCTCATGGATATCAATCTCGGACCAGGGCTGGACGGTACCGAAGCCGCCCAGGAAATCTTGAAAGACCAGGATATCCCCATACTGTTCCTGTCTTCCCACACGGAGAAGGAAGTTGTCGAAAAAACAGAAAAGATAACCTCCTACGGATACGTGGTTAAACACTCGGGAAACACAGTACTGAACGCCTCCATAAAAATGGCCTTCAAGCTCTTTCAAGCGAACAAGTATATCCAGGAGAAGAACGAAGAAATAGAACAGGTAAATAAAAAACTTGCCGCTATAAACGAGGAGCTGATAGGCTCGAAAAAGGAACTTGAAAGGAGCGAGGCAAAATACCGGCTCTTGGCAGATAACACCAGCGACACAATCTGGCTTATGGATATGGACCTGAACACTGTCTACATCAGCCCGTCGGTGGAAAAAAACTGGGGATTCACTCTTAAGGAACTGAATAAAATACCCCTGGAATCCCTGGTCACAGGAGACTCCCTGAACCGAGCCATGGCTCTGCTATCTGAAGCCCTGTCCCCGGAGAACCTGGACAGCCGGAATCCTCGAACCCATTATCCCATTGAAATGGAACTCTATCGAAAAGACGGATCAAAATTCTGGAGCGATATTGCCTTTTCCTTGATCTTCGATGAAAAGGGAAAGCCGGTCAACATTCTGGGAGCGGGAAGAGACATCAGCGAACGGAAACTGGCCGAGGAGGCTCTCCGTAAAAGTGAAAGACGGGTAAATCGCAAACTTAAAGCGATTCTTTCTCCCGATGAAGCCCTGGAAGCATTGGACCTCTCTGATATCATTGACAGCAAAGAAATTCAGAAGTTGATGGATGAACTCTATCAAGTGACACACATGGGAATCGGTATCATTGACATGAAGGGAAATGTCCTGGTCGGAACCGGGTGGCAGGACATCTGCACCATGTTCCATCGAAAACACCCGGAAACCCTCAAGCGGTGTGTGGAAAGCGATATTGAATTGAGTTCCCAGGTACCACCCGGTACATTCAAACAGTACAAATGCAAAAACAACCTGTGGGATATCGCCACTCCCATCATGCTCGGGAACCGACACGTGGGAAACATCTTCCTCGGGCAATTCTTTTTTGATGACGAAAAAGTAGATTATGATTTTTTCCGGAACCAGGCAGCCCTGTATGGCTTCGACGAGGGTGACTATATCGAAGCCCTGGAGAAGGTGCCCCGATGGAA
>JAFGDJ010000232.1 GCA_016932135.1 Spirochaetales bacterium
GCGCTTTAAAACATATCCTGGATGCGAAGATCGATCTTATTATTTCGGACTATCGGATGGACGTGTTGGGGGGTGATTACTGGATGCGTTTCCTGCAGCGTTTCTGTTCCGATATTAAAGTTATCGTCACCAGTGGTTTCTTAAAAGGTCATAAGAACCTTCCTTTCGAACTTATTGAAAAACCCTTTGATTATGTCCTGCTTGCTGCCAGGATAAAAAGTATTTTATATGAGGAACATGGCTGAGAAAAAGATCGAAGCCTTTCAGTGTCTTGTCCATGGTCGTGTCCAGGGAGTAGGGTTTCGATACTCCACCCAGAGAAAGGCAGTTTCCTTAGGACTCTCGGGCTGGGTTCGGAATCTCCCTGACGGTTCGGTGGAAGTATATGCTCAGGGAATACCGTCGGCCTTATCCGCCCTGCTGTCCTGGCTTCGTACGGGTCCCTCTTTTTCCTATGTAACCTCGGTGGATCATCGGCCGGTACACCCCCATGGGAAGACTGAAGGATTTTTCATTCGGCCGTAGAATATTTTCCAGGTCAAAAAAAGACCGCCGAAATCCGGCGGTCCTTTTTTAGAGCCTTTTTCACAGGCTTACTTCTTGATGGA
Organism: Spirochaetales bacterium; assembly: GCA_016932135.1. GTDB lineage: Bacteria > Spirochaetota > Spirochaetia > JAFGDJ01 > JAFGDJ01 > JAFGDJ01. The sequence goes on from JAFGDJ010000232.1 coordinate 609, forward strand.
ATAAAAAGCCTTTCTGCCGGGGTATTCACCGATATCTTCCAAAAGATCTTCTATCCTCATCAATTGGTTGTATTTGGCGATTCTATCGGTTCTGGACATGGAACCGGTCTTTATCTGGCCGGTTTCCAGGGCAACCACCAGATCGGCGATGAAGGTGTCTTCCGTTTCTCCGCTGCGGTGGGAAACTACGGCGGTATAGCCGGCTCTTTTTGCCATTTCCACGGCTTCGTAGGTCTCCGTGAGGGTGCCGATCTGATTTACCTTGATCAGGATGGAGTTAGCCACCCCCTTTTCGATACCCTGGGAAAGCCGTTTCGTGTTGGTGACGAAGAGATCGTCTCCTACCAGCTGAACCTTCTTGGTCAACCGGTCGGTCAGGAGCTTCCAGCCGTCCCAGTCGTCTTCAGCCATTCCATCTTCCAGGGAGATGATGGGATACTTGTCTACCCAGGAGGCCCAAAAATCCACCATTTCCGCGTTGCTCAAAGCCCGGCCGTCGGATTTTTTGAAGAGATATTTCTTTTTTTCGGTATCGTAGAACTCCGAAGCCGCCGGGTCGAGGGCGATGAACACGTCTTCGCCGGGCTTGTATCCCGCTTTTTCAATGCTCTGCAGGATAACTTCACAGGCTTCTTCGTTGGATTTCAGGTTCGGGGCGAACCCGCCTTCGTCTCCCACGGCGGTGCTGTAACCCTTTTCTTTCAGAATACCTTTCAGGGTGTGAAATATCTCGGCGATGGTGCGGACGGCTCCGCGGAAAGATTCCGCGCCCACGGGCATAACCATGAATTCCTGAAAATCCACCGAGTTATCCGCGTGAGATCCTCCGTTGAGGATGTTTGCCATGGGTACGGGCAGGGTATTGGCGTGGTAACTGCCGAGGTATTTGAAAAGCGGAACTCCGAGGTAATCGGCCGCAGCTCTGGCGGTTGCCATGGACACACCCAGAATCGCGTTTGCTCCCAGCTTCCCCTTATTCTCCGTACCATCAATCTCGATCAGCGTACGGTCGATATCCACCTGGTCCAGGGCATCCAGGCCGCTCAATTCCGGGGCAATAATACTGTTGACGTTATCCACCGCTTTCAGGACACCCTTTCCCATGAATCGAGCTTTATCGCCGTCTCGAAGCTCCACCGCTTCATGAACCCCCGTGGAGGCACCGGAAGGGACGGCAGCTCTTCCTAAAGATCCGTCTTCCAGGAAGACATCAACTTCCACCGTGGGGTTTCCCCGGGAATCGAGAATCTCCCTGGCTTCAATGTATTCGATAATACTCATGGCACACTCCCTTTTATCAGTCTGTTTTCTTCTATCAATATCCTATCAAGGCGTTTCATTGTCAAGTCGCCCTTGACCCGGGGGGAGACCGGTGAGTACAATACTCCTTAAGCCATGCGGTACTCACACCTTGCGGGAAAACCCGGAGCAACCGTCCGGGAAAAAGCCGGTAACTCCACTGCCCAGGTACTCCTGGAGAAAGGCGGTTTCATTCGCTCTTTTGGGGGAGGGCTTTTCTCCCTGCTCAACCCTGGAAGAAGAGTAACGGACCGAATAATATCTCTTATCCGGGAAGAAATGGAACGCCTCGGCGGTCAGGAAGTGGAGCTTCCCTTTGTACTGCCCCTTTCTCTATGGAAAAAAACCGGGCGTCATGAGATTGTCGCGGATGAGCTGATCAGACTGAGTGACCGCACCGGCAGGGAGCTGTTGTTAGCCTCCAGTCACCTTGAAGGGATGACGGAGCTGATACGGTTGACCCTCCGGTCTTCCGACGATCTGCCGGCTTTTCTTTTCCAGTTTCAAAGAAAATTCAGGGATGAAAAGAATCTCCGCGGCGGTATTCTGCGGGCGAAGGAATTCCTGATGAAAGACGCCTATTCGTTTCATCGTTCCTTTACCGAGCTTAATACCTTTTTCCCAAAGGTTTTTGCTGCGTATGAACGAATTTTCCAGCGCTGCGGCATCGACGTTATCGCCGCCGAGTCGGCGGTGGGATCAATTACCGGAGATAAAGCCTATGAGTTCCTTATGCTCACCGAAGCGGGAGATGATATACTCATCCGCTGCCCTGGCTGTGGTTATTCGGCTAATCGTGATGTAGGTATAGGGATAAAAAATTATTTCTATGCCAACCCGGAACCCTTAAAGGAATTCGAAGTAACGGAAAAGCGTCCTCTATCGACGTTCATGGAAGAAGAGAACCTTACCGAATCAAGAGTTATTAAAACCAGGCTCTATCGGGTGTATGAAGGATTTGCCCTGGCCTCAGTTCTGCAGGGGTACGAAATCAGCACCGAAAAACTCAGCCGGTTTCTCAACAAGGCCGTTATCAGAGAAGCGAGTTCGCAGGAGTACAAGAACTTCGGATTTCTCAAAAATTTTTTTGGACCCGTAGGATTGGATGGAACCATACCCCTGGTGGTGGATGATGCCGTTGCCTGGTCGGATAACCTTTTGACCGGAGCAAACAGAAAGAACACCTATTTATCCAACGTCAATTTCGGAAGAGATTTTGAAACACCCCTGGTGGGGGATATCGTTCGTTCCAAGCCGGGGAACCGTTGCCGGATCTGCGGGACTCCCCTGGAATCGGTGCGAGCTTTGGAGCTGGGTAATATTTTCCGCCTGGGAGATTTCTTCCCCCGTTCCTTAGGATTGTCTTTTACCGACCGGGCCGGTCGGGAGAAGTATCCCAGCATGGGATCTTACGGTATCGGCCTGGGACGCCTGATGGGTGCGATTGTGGAAGCCCATCATGATGAAAAGGGAATAGATTGGCCGGTCGGCCTGGAGCCCTATGTTTTTTATCTTTCCGGCAGCGGTAAATCACCCCGGGTGAAGAAAGCCCTGGAAGAGATCTATCAGCGATTTCCCTCTGATTCCCTGTATAATGATAGTGCCGTTGATGAAGACCGGGCTTCGGCGGTTCCCGATTTGATGGGGATTCCCTTTCGTATTACCGTTTCCGCCGAAACCTTGGAAAAAGGTGGTGTTTTCCTTTCCCGGCGGAGGAAGGAAAAGATAAGGTTTATACCCCAGGATGACCTTCCTGAGGAAATGAAAAAGCTGCTTGAACAGAATAAAGAAGCCCATTGATAGAAAACCCTGGCATAAGGGTTTTTATCAAAGAAAAGAGATTTTTCTCAGGATCTATTGTTTCATTTCTGATTGCTTGACAGGATGCGGAATGGCGACGTATACTTGGAAGTCATGGTATGAGCCGGTATGAATTGAAAGTGACAAGGAAGGATACGCGTATCCGAATGATGGGATACCTCAGGCAACAACCTTTGATAGTAACGAATTGCCGATGGTTTGTTGAAAATGAACCTCTTCGGCCTCCCGCGGATCGAATATACACACCGTTAAATCGAGAATTTTATCAAAAACGACCGGCTTTTTTTAATTTGTCACTCATTAAATCGGTTTTTACTTGGCAAAAGCTAAATTCCGGTTTAAAGTGTAATACACAAATCTTTTTGAAAAGGAGAGAGGTATGAAGAAGATCCTTATCGTTCTTCTGATGGTTTCCCTGGCCGTGGCGGTTTTCGCCGGCGGTGAAAAGGAAGAAGCCACCCCAGAAGTCAAGGAAACCGCACCGGCGGCTCCGGCTATCAAGAACCCGGGCACCCTGGTGTACGCCACCTACGGGACCGTAGACAGTCTCGACCCCAGTAAGGCTTATGACACCGCTTCGTGGACAAATATTGCTAATATCTACGAAACCCTGGTGGCCTTTAAGGGAGAATCTACCAGCGAATTTGTTCCGAAATTGTGCACGGAAATCCCCACCGTAGCGAATGGAGGCATCATCAACGATGGTAAGACCTTCCGGTTCAAGATCCGCAAGGGTGTGAAATTCCACAGCGGTAACACCATGACCCCGGAGGACGTGGAATACTCCTTCGAGCGGCTTATGGTCCTCGATCCGGATGCCGGTCCTAACTGGATCTGGTACCAGCTGTTCATCCCCGATCTGTACGGTTCCCGGGATGATGATGGAAATATCGTGGTGGATTTCGCCGATATCGACAAGGCTGTTGAAGTGGACGGAGAATATGTGGTCTTCAATCTCCTCTATCCTGCTCCTTACTTCCTCGGTGTTCTCGGAGGCAAATGGGCCGTCGTAGTGGATAAGAAATTCTGTATCGCCAACGGCGACTGGGACGGCACCGAAGCCGGTATGGCGGCAGCCAACAATCCCGCTGCCGGTGAAGAACCCCTGTATGATATTGCCAGCGGCACCGGACCCTACAAGCTCGATCGATGGGACAAGGGTGTTGAGCTTGTCGTAACCCGGTTCGACGGCTACTGGGGGCCCAAACCCGCTATAGCCAAGGGTATCTACAAGGTCGTGGATGAATGGTCCACCCGAAAGCTCATGCTCATCCAGGGTGACGCGGACATCGCCACGGTCGACCCGGTCTACTATCCGGACATGGACAAGGAAGAAGCCACCGCCGGAATAACGGTCTACAAGGATCTGCCTTCCCTCAGCGTAAGCGGCTTCGGTTTCAACCAGGCTGTTGCCGCCGTGGACAATCCCCTGATCTTTTCCGGCAAGCTGGACGGCCAGGGTGTTCCCCCGAATTTCTTCGCCGATAAGAATGTCCGCCTCGCCTTCCAGGCAGCCTGGGACCAGGATACCTTTATCAACGACATCATGAACGGCTATGCCATGGACCCGATCACCCCCGTTGTGAAGGGTCTGCCCTACAAGCGGTTCGATCTCGAACGGCCGCCCATGGACCTGGCCAAGTCCGCCGAGTACTTTAAAAAGGCCTTCGGTGGCAAGCTCTGGGAAGTGGGTTTCCAGATGGACCTCACCTACAACGTAGGAAACGACGTCCGTCAGTTCGGGTCCAAGCTTCTGGCTGAAAACGTCATGAAGGTCAATCCGAAATTCAAGATCAATGTCCGCGGTGTGGAATGGGCCGAATACGTCAACCTGGTCCGGACCAGCAGCATGCCCATGTTCTTCATCGGCTGGGCTCCCGACTATCCCGACCCGGACAACTACGTGAATCCCTATATGCACAGCAACGGGCACTACGCCCACCAGTGCAGCTACTCCAACCCCGAGGCCGACAGGCTCATCGAGGAAGCCGCTGTTGCTCTGGATCCCAAGGTCCGCGAAGCCGCGTACTTCCGGCTGCAGGAAATCTGGGTTGAAGATGCTCCGGGCATCATGAATTCCCAGCCCAGCTCCAGGCGTTACTTCAAAAACTGGGTGAAGGGCTACTACTTCAATCCCATGGAGTCGTCGGAATACGATTTGCTTCCTGTCTTTACGAAAGGCTGATAAGTTTAGTTCTTTTCTCTAGGCAATGAATCGTGCGGGGTTCCGGTTCCGGCTGGATCCGGAACCCCTTTTTTCGATGGCGATGACCTTCCGGTGATCTCCATCGAAAAAACCATCGATGCTGATGTAAGTATCAATATTTTCCTGAAGACGGAGAAGAATCACGTGAACCTTTTAAACTATATTATCAGAAGGCTCCTCCTGATGATCCTCGTACTCTTCGGTGTGTCCCTCATCGTGTTTTCCATCATGATGATCATACCGCCGGGACAGCGGGTGGCCATCTATGTGAAGAGCGAAAAGGTCACCCCGGCCCAGATGGAGGCCCTCATAGAGAAGTACGGAATGAACGATCCCGCCCCGATACAGTACGCCCGGTGGATCGGCAATATCTTCCAAGGTGACTTCGGTTACTCGGAAACGGCAAAAGGGCCGGTCATCGAAGGCTTCAAGCAGTATTTCCCCATCACCCTGGAACTTGTACTCTTGTCCACACCCCTGATCATCCTTGTTGGAGTCTGGCTGGGGACCCTGGGGGCCGTACACAAGGATAAGCCGGTGGATCACTTCACCCGGGTGTTCGCCGTTATCGGCTATTCCCTGCCCACCTTCTGGCTCGGGCTGATGCTGCTTATGCTCTTCTACGGTCTCCTGGGGATCTTTCCCCCCGGGCAGATATCCAATGTGGGCAAGGACGTGATCTCAAGCCCCGAATGGAACCGGGTAACCGGACTGATCTGTCTGGACGGTATCATCAACGGCCGCTGGGACATTGTCTGGGACGGTTTCTACCACCTCATCCTGCCGGCTTTCAACCTAGTCATTCTGTCCTGTGCCTTGATTCTGCGGCTTATGCGTTCCAGCATGCTGGAATCTCTGGGGCAGGACTATATTCGAACCGCTCTTGCCAAGGGGGCTGACCGCGGAACCATCAACCGAATCCATGCGCGGCGCAACGCCCTTATTCCGGTAATTACCATTTCCGGACTCATGTTCGCCGGTCTTATGGCGGGGATGGTTATCACCGAGACTATATTCAACCGCAAGGGGATCGGGCTCTGGATGGCCCGGGCTGCTTTGCAGTTGGATGTGCCGGCCATCATGTTCAATGTCCTCTTTCTTGGAACGATTTTCGCCGTAGTGAATCTTATCGTCGATATTCTCTACGCCTATGTCGATCCGAGAATACGGCTTACCTGAGGAAGGGAGATACGCCATGTCCACGGAACTGAAACAGAAGACAACGAAAAAAGAAGGGTTTCTCTCTCATCCCGCGGTAAAGGAATTTACTTTCTCCGCAAAACGCTTTTTAAAGAACCCTCTTTCCATTATAGGATTAACCATTATTCTGATCTTCGCGCTTATAGCCATTTTTGCGCCGGTTTTGGCACCGCCGGAGGATCCCTACGATCCCTTTAAGATACCCCACGACGGATGGAAAACCGCGCCGTCGCCTCCGAGCCCTGAACACCCCCTGGGCACCATGGAGCAGCAGTACGATATCCTCTACGGTATCATCTGGGGTACCCGAAGCGCCTTTAAGATCGGCTTTTTTATCGTTATGGCAAACCTCTTCATCGGCATCATCCTGGGATCCCTGGCCGGCTACTTCGGCGGCTGGTTTGATGAAATCATCATGCGGATTACCGATATGTTTTATGCCCTGCCGTTTCTGGTCATGGCCATGGCACTAGTGGTAGCCATAGGCCGGGGGTTACAGTCCATCATTATCGTTATGATTATTCTCGGGTGGCCGACCTACACCAGGATGATCCGGGGTGAGATCATGGCTTTACGGGACAAGGACTTTATCCTGGCGGCCAAGGCGGGGGGCGCTAAAAGCCTGCGGATTATTATTCAACATATTCTTCCTAACTCGATTTATTCGGTTCTTATTGTGGCTTCCATGAACATCGGTACGACGGTGCTTACCGCAGCGGCTCTTTCGTTTCTGGGCTTAGGTTCGGAAAGCGGATATGCCGACTGGGGGCAGATGGTGTCCATGTGCCGTGACTGGATCGTCGGGCCGCCGGATAACCGTCTGGCTTACTGGTATGTGGTCTTCACCCCGGGGTTCGTCATCGCCATGTTCGTTCTGGGCTGGAACCTTCTGGGAGACGCGGCCCGAGATGTGTTCGACCCCAAGATGCGGAGAAAATAGTGGAACAGCTAGTAAAAACCGAGAAGGTAGTCACAAACTTTTACACCTACGAAGGGGTCGTAAAAGCTTTAAACGGAGTCAGTGTGGAAGTCCGGAAGGGAGAAACCTACGGACTGGTGGGCGAGTCGGGATGCGGAAAAAGCGTGACGGTCAGATCCATCATGCGGATTGTCCAGTCTCCGGGAAGGATCGAGGATGGAAAAATTCTCCTGTTCTTCAGCGATACGGACCGTAATCAGGCAGTGGATATTCTCAAGCGCAGTGAAGCTTTTATGCAGACCATCCGGGGAAACGAAATCTCCATGATTTTTCAGGAAGCCAGCACATCTCTCAACCCGGTGCTTTCCATAGAGTATCAGATTGGTGAAAGTTTCAGGCTTCACCGGATGCCGGAAATCCTCCGGGAGACCATAGACGAATTGCAGGCGAACCTGGATAAAAAGAAGATACCTTTCGTATCCGGATGGAAGAAGTTTCAGATATCCCTTTTTAACCGACAGAAGGAAACCCTGGAAAATTACGAGCGCCTGATTGATTCCATAGAATTCCAGTTAGCCGAGTTGGAGGATGACGGGACGTCTAAAAACCGGCGTCTGAAGGACGAACTGAACCGAAAGAGGGACATGCTTCGGAAGGACGACCGTTTGGTGATGTTCTTCCGTCGATTTCCCTTCCTGCGCCGGTATTACCGGAGAATCAATCCGGTTATTCACCGGAAAGTGGTGAATCTTCTGAAAGAGTTAGGTGTACCCAACCCGGAGAATATCGCCAGGAGCTATCCCCATGAGCTTTCAGGAGGTATGCAGCAACGGATTGTCATCGCCATTGCCCTGGCTTGTCACCCCCGCATACTCATCGCCGATGAACCTACCAGCAATCTCGATGTTACCATCCAGGCTCAGATCCTCGATATGATCAGAGTATTGAAGGAAACCACCATTTCTTCGGTTCTGTTCATTACTCACGATCTCGGTGTGGTGGCTGAAATCTGTGACCGGGTAACCGTAATGTATGCCGGTGATACCTGTGAGACTGCCGAGGTAAAGGAACTTTTTCAAAAGCCCCTGCATCCCTATACCAAGGCACTGCTTCGTTCGGTTCCCAAGGTACGGCAGGAAGAAGCCCTGGCCACTATCCCCGGAGTAGTGCCCAACCTGGTCAACCCGCCTACGGGCTGCCGGTTTCACCCCCGGTGCGAGAGCGCCATGGATATCTGTAAACGGGAGAAGCCGCCCCTTTTTACATACGCCCCGGGTCATACGGTTTCCTGTCATCTTTACACCAGCAAGGAAGCGAAGTCATGAACGAACACATCCTGGATATCCGAAGGCTGAAAAAATACTATCCCGTGAAGGGCGGAGTATTTAAAAAGCATATCGCCGATGTGAAAGCGGTGGACGACCTGGACCTGACCATACGAAAGGGTGAATGCCTTGGTCTGGTAGGTGAATCGGGGTGCGGGAAAACCACCCTGGGGAAGACCATCCTCCGGCTGCATGAAGCCACAGAAGGGCGGATCTATTACAACCAGAGCGCTGAAGAGGTGGACCGAATCGAAGGTCTTCTGGATTCGGGGGATAAAACAAAAATCGCCGAAGCCAGGCAGTTGTTGCAACAGGTGGATCTGACGAAAATGAGCGGGAAGGACCTCCTCAAGCTCCGGCGAAAGATACAGATCGTATTTCAGGACCCCTCCAATTCCTTAAATCCGCGGATGTTGGTAAAGAAGATCATCGCGGAACCCTTGTATGTTCAGGGAGTTTACAGCGCCCGGGAGATTGAAGAAAGGGTCCTCAATTTGTTGAACACCGTGGGGATGGCGAAGGAACACATGATGCGGTATCCCCATGAGTTTTCCGGCGGGCAGCGGCAGCGAATAGCCGTGGCCAGAGCCCTGGCTACCAATCCCGATTTTGTCTTGATGGATGAACCGACTTCGGCCCTGGATGTGTCGGTCCAGTCACAGATCTTAAACCTTCTGATGCAACTGCAGAAAGATTTTTCCCTAACCTACCTCTTTGTGACTCATCATCTCCTGGTGGTGAAATATATCAGCAACAGGATCGCCGTCATGTATCTGGGAAAGATGGTGGAGCTGGGCGCCACGGCGGGGATCTTTAAAAACCCTCTGCATCCCTACACCAAAGCCTTGTTGTCCGCTATTCCTATCCCCGACCCGGCATCGGAACGGCAGCGAATCATCCTTACCGGTGATGTGCCGAATCCGATAAATCCGCCCAAGGGGTGTCGATTTCATCCCCGGTGTTCCTGGGCCGTCGACCGCTGCAGGGAGGAAATACCCGTCCTGGAAGAGGCGGAAAAAGAGCACTTTGTCGCGTGTCACCGCTGGAAAGAAATCAGTTGATGTTCCATCAGGTAATCCGGCAGCTCTAAGATCTCCCGAATTGAGGGCAGACCCGAATCCCGGTGTCTGCCCGTTTCGTCCATCAATAGTATTTGTCCCCCCAGGTCGCGGAAAGGTATAAGGTAATCGGGTACGTCATCCACCAGAAGAACCTGATGGGCTTCCATGGCTACCGTGGAAAGGACCTTGGTAAAGCAACTTTCATAGGGTTTCCCGTTATAATCGTTGAAGGTTATATCGAAGACATGATCGAAGAGATCCTCAATACCCAGTTCCGACAGGATACGCTCCGCGTGTTCCGGCGGTGAATTGGTCAGCACCGACACGCCTACCGGAAGATCTTCGATCATCCGCCGTAAGCCGGGGTTTTTCCCGATATAGGCGTGGATATTTTTAGGATGCACCTCATCCATGAAACGGTGCACGGCCTCGAGCCCGTGGCACTGTTGAAGCCAGCGAAGGGTGGTGCCGTAGACCGGTAGATATTTCCTTCTAAGTTCCTGAGCCCGTTCCGGGGAGACCTTAAGAAAATCGGCGGTGAAGGCGTTCATCCTGTCCCTCATGGCCGGACCCAAGCCGGAAGACTCGGGATAGAGGGTGTTGTCCATATCGAAGAGGATATAATCTATCATGAAGCTAACCTACCCGGAACGGGCGGGAAAGACAAGGGCTCCTTATGATCCTCCCAGAAAGGGAAGGCGGTCTCGAAGGCCTTTTTTCTTTGCTTCAGCGGTTTCGGGAAGAGCCTCCAGGGGAATGGTAAAAAGAGAAAAGCGGTTTCCGTCTACGTCGAAACGGTATTCAGGATTCCGCGGGTCCGCGTAACCGGCGCCGTTGACGATAAAATGATAGACGTGATCCCCCGGAGCGAGACGCAGGGTTTTCTCATATCGCCCGGGGCTTGTTTCTTCCAGGGGGTACATAAAGGGGTCCCACCGGTTGAAGGTGCCGGCAACGGTGATTCTCTGATTCCTTTGCCCGGTGAACACAAAGGTAACCTCGGAGCCTTCTATGACAGGATAGCTTTTCGTTACTTCCCGGGGAGGAATTCTATACCTGGACAGGGGGATGCCGTTGACATCAAGTATGTAATCACGGTTAGCCGGGTCGCTCATCCACAGGCCGTCCACGATAATCCGGTAAACCAGGGTATCGGCGGCTGGAGGAATCGGGAAGGCTAAAAGAAAAACTTCCTTTCCTCCTTCCGGGGTATATCGCTCAAAGGGATGTTTTACCGTGAAGTTTTCGTGCTCAAAGGAAGCGGCAACATAGCGCGCCGGTTCGTCCTGCTGGTAGGTGAAGATTACATGACCGTCCAGCACAAAGGGACTTCTGGGTCCTTTTGCCTCGATAAAAGTGAAGTGGAGGCGAGTTGAAACAGTTTCATCGTTGCCCGCCGCGGGGAAGATCCCCAGAAACAACAGCAGCAATAATGGATAAAAGCGTTTGTTCATTAGCATCTTCATCTTACATATCGGAGTTCCGGGCCATCGGCTTAAGGCGGTAAATAATCCTAATTTTCTGATCCTTCCTCCGGTATGGCATGAAAGAGGGGATGAATTCACAGTCGATATAAAGTTCACTTTAGGTAGAAAAATGCCGAAAATGACATTAAGATACGACTATGCCCAGCCTCCAGGATATTGAACAGTTTAAAGCGTACCTCAACTCCCTGGGAAACGAACCGGAGATTCTTGCCCAACGGGGAGAAACTATCCAGGATATAAAACAGCCGGAAGCAGGCCTGGGGGAAGATCTCTCCGATTTGTTCGACCAGGAAGCGCCGCTGGAAGAGGAAGAAGGTCTCGATATCCTGCCGGAGGATTTTCTCGAAATCCCGGAAGCATCGGGTGAAGTTCCTCTGCCACAGCCTCCGGAAGAAACGATGGAAGACGAGGGTTTCGCTGAAACCGAAGAGGGTTTCGATTTCGGTGATCTGGCCGAAGAGGCTTTCGAAGCCGATGAAGAAACTTCCGGAGAGGAAGAGGAAGATTTTTTCGGCTTGCCGGAAGTTGAAGAGGAACCTCTCACGGAGGATGAAGCCTTTGAGATTCCATCGTCGGAAGAAGATATTGGTTTAAGCGAGGAATCCTTCGAACTCCCACCGATTGAAGAAGCTCCCGAGGAAGAAGAATCCTTTGAACTACCCGAAGAGGAAGAAGGCTCTACAGAAGAAGATTTTTCTGTTCCGGATCTTGAAGGTGAAGAACCGGGGCCGGGAGAGGAAGATGATTTCGTCTTACCCGAGTTCGGTGAAGAAGAGGCCTTTGAAATTCCTGAGGTGGGGGAAGAACCTCCGGAAGAAGAATCCTTCGAGACTCCCGAATTTAAAGAACCCGTGGAAGAAGGATCTGCCGAAGAAGAATCCTTTGGGTTGCCTGAGTTCGGCGAGGAAGGCACCGGTGAAGGTCTGGAAGAAGAGGACCTTTTCGGGGAAGAGTCCTTCGAGATACCTGAAGCGGAAGAACCGCCGGAAGGAACAGCTTCCGGGGAAGAATCCTTCGAAATCCCTGAGTTCGGTGAAGAAGGCGCCGGTGAAGGTCCGGAAGAGGAAAGTTTTGGTGATCTGGAAGCCCTGGATGAAGAAGGCTTTAACCTCGATTTCGATGAATTAGGGGACCATTTCGGGATTACCGAAGAAGAAGCGGTGCCGGAAACAGCCGCGGTTGCTCCCGCGGCTGCCGAGGCGGAAGGGGTAGAGGATTTTCACGAAGGGGAAGAAGAGTATTCCCTGGAAGATGAAGAGTTTGACGCCGTTAAAGCGACTCTGAATACCCTGCCCCGGAATCTCAAACTGGCAGTCTGTGAACTGATCGGCGAAAAGGCTCTGGGGGGCGAACGGCTTCGTAACCTGCTGGGTCTTCTGATCGCCGGCGCCTCGGCCAGAGAAATAGCCGCCCAGGTCTCCCGCATTACCGGAAAGAAAATCGAGATTCCCGCCCAGTATGAAAAGAAAACCGGAGTGGAGTTTGAGGCGGAAAAAGGCACCTTTGCCTACGCCTTTAAACAGAATATTCTGCCCATGCTGCGGATCTTTGTACCCGCCCTGCTTGGTGCAGCTTTGCTCCTCTTTGTAGGTATTCGTTTTATTTATCGGCCGATCAAATCCTGGACTCTTTACAAGACGGGATACGAAGAAATGTATCAGGAAAGGTACGATTCTTCCGAAGGATATTTTGACCGGGCCGGTGAGGTTTGGAAATTTAAAAAATGGTATTACCACTACGCCGAAGGATATATCGACCGGAAGGAATTCTATCGAGCCGAGTCTACCTATCTGAGACTGCTGCAGGATTTTCCCGAAGAACGGCAGGGCAGGCTGGATCTGGCGGAACTGCAGGGTATGGTCCTGGGAAAATACGAAGAGGCGGAGGCGCAACTGGGCGTTCTCTTAGATGAAGACCGGTATGATAAAGACGCCCTCCTTCTTCTGGGAGACATGAATATGCAGTGGGCCTTACTGGATCAGAGCCGCTATGAGCACGCGAGAAAGGCTTATGCCGGGCTGATCAGCCAGTACGGGCAGTTGGACCTGTATCTGTTCCGCATGCTGCGCTATTTCATCAGAACGGACAACTACGAAGAAGTAATACGGCTCAAGGAGCGGTATGAACATAATCTGAAGGCAGAGATTGATCCGGTGATTTACGCTGAAATGGGGGGCTACCTCATTGATAAGGATGAGCTGGCCGATGTCCGGGATATCCTCTTCCGAGCCATGGATATTGACGAGACCGTGCCGGAAATCCATTACAATCTGGCCAGGCTTTTCCGGGAAAACAAGGATTTCACCGAGGAAGGCAAAGCCCTGGACAAGGCTATCCATTTTCTCGAGACCGGAACAGCCCGAAATCCCTTCCGTGAGGGAATGCTGATCGACTCTTACATCCGGAAGGGTGAGAGGCTTTATGAACGGGCGGAATACCTGGATGCCGAGGACTATCTGATTATGGCACGCCAACATTATGAAAACGCCCTAAGGTCCCGGATTCTTTCACCGGAACCGGAGTATGGCCGCTTATATGCTCGTTTAGGGGATATCTATTATTACCAGGATGGCGATTTTGACACGGCGGATGTGCTCTATAATTTAGCCGAAGGGAATTTCTATACCACCCCGGACATCGATTTCAAGCGAGGATTTATCCGCTATCAGAGGGAGGACTTCAAAGAAGCACTTCTTCGTTTTCATGATGCCGGCGAGGGTTTCTCTACCAATGAAAATCTCATTTTTGCCACGGCCAATTCCCTGTTCGAGCGAGGGGATTTCTTTGCCGCCCAGGGACACTACGACCATTTAATCGATATCCTGGAACAGGAAAAGCGTAACGTTTACGCTTTTCTCCTCGATGAAAGACCCGATCACCGTGCCTTGATAGAAAACCTGATGAAAGTATACAATAACCAGGGGGTGACCCTGTACAACCTGTCTCTGAAAACCGGGAACCAGAGTCTGATAGGGGAAGCCCTGTATTATTTTACAGAATCCCTGGAACTCTATGATGTCCTGAACCGGGACCCGGAGACCCTGGAAGCAGGGCAGAACGTGAATCTGGCTTATCTCAATTCCCGCTCTATCCTGTATCCGGTGGGCAACTACCGGCTCAGGATCTACAGGCCTATTCCCAGGGATATGAACGAGTTATTTTTCTGATTTTCCACGGGGGATGGCATGATCGATTATGTCTTCATTCTGGCGGGAGGAAGCGGGACCCGTCTCTGGCCGGCTTCCACCGCGGCAAAACCGAAACAGTTTTTTTCTCTTTACGGCAAAGAATGCCTTCTTCATGTATCCCTGAAGCGGGCGGAGGCTCTGAAGCCTTCTGCGGGAATCGTTATTATTACCCTGGAGGATCAGATACAAGCCTTGACGCCGGCCCTACAAGATTACGGCAAGAGCTCTGTTCCCCTGTTTGTGCTCCCTGAGCCCTGCGCGCGGAACACGGCTCCAGCCCTTGCTACCAGTGCCTTCTGGGCGCTAAATCGAAGCGGCGGAGAGCCGCCGGTCATCCTTGTCATGACGGCGGATCACCTGATCGAACCCCTTCACCTTTTTACGGCCGACGCTGAAAAGGCCGCGGTTTTAGCGGAGAAGGGATATCTGGTTACCTTCGGTATCGATCCGACCCGGCCGGAAACCGGTTACGGCTACATTGAGCTGGGGGAGCCTCTGGAGCCGGGGTATCATGTCGCCTCTTTCCGGGAGAAACCCGATGAAAAAACGGCGGAGTCCTTCGTCGAGACCGGAAGGTTCCTGTGGAACTCGGGGATGTTCTGTTTTACCGCGCACCGTTTCATGGAAGAGCTGGAAACCCACGCCCCGGAGGTGCGGCAGCCTTTGATGAGCCTGACAGATCAAAAACCGGAAGATACACAGGAAAAGGGATACACCTTTATCATGACAGGCGAGAAAGTCCGGCGGATATACGAAACCCTGCCTTCCGTCTCCATCGATTACGCCGTCATGGAACACAGTGACCGGGCGGCGGTAGTAAAGGCTGCCTTCTCCTGGAACGACGTGGGAAGCTGGGACGTGGTAGCCGAACTCCTTCAGAACCGGGAGACCCGGGGCCCAGTGTTTGCCGCCCGGGCGGAAAACAATTTCGTCTATGCCGACCTTCCCGTAGCCCTCTGCGGGGTGGAAGACCTCATCGTTGTGGCGCAGAACGGCGTGGTGCTGGTCTGCCGGAAAGGGGAATCGCAGCAGGTGAAAACCGTCCTCAGGGAAGTTGAGAAAAAGGGGTATAAGGACCTGCTGTAAGAAGCGCTCGACCGGATGTTCAGCTTGACTTCCATCTGTTTTTTTGCGTCTCTTCACCCCTAGGGGAATCCCCGATAGAAAATTCTTACTATCCCCGATAGCTAAAAAAAATAAACCCACTATAATGCATACTGCTAGTGATATCAGGTTCTTCAAGAACTTTTATACCCTTTCGTTGAGGATTTCGGTATTACGGGAGAGCCGTTAAAATAGTTCTACCGATCCAAGGGTGTAGATCAAAGAACAGGAGGCGGAGAGCATGTTTAAAAAAATGAAAATCGGAACCAAATTAGTACTCATAGGCGGGCTTCTAATAGTCTTGCCCATTGTAATCATCGCGTATTTTGCCATTGCCGAAGCAGGAGACGGAATAAAGCAGCTTGAACGGGAACAGCTGGAAACTCGAACCAGAGAGATAGCCGAAGGAATCGATAATGTTCTGACTGTACAGAAGAACTTCGCCCAGGCTATAGCCGCCATGCCGATAACAGTTGAGGCGATAACGGCCGGGTACGTACCCGACCAGGAAGTGCTGTCTCCGGAGGTTGAAGCTTTAGTACAGAACAATGTCGCACTGATGAGCAGGAAAGATCTCGCTGATGTATATATCGCTTTCATAGCAACGGATTCCAGGGGTATCATTGTGGCCAGCGATAATAGAACCACTGTCGGACTGGATCTTTCCGAGAGAGATTACATTCAGGGAGCCTTGAAAGGAGCGGTAAGCGTCGGGAGTCCCGCCATAGACAAGGTAAACGGAATTTTGTTTGTTGGAGTCAGTGCTCCTGTTACGAACAATGATGGGAAAATAATAGGTGTGGCAGCGGTCCTGGTGCGACTGGCTTTTATGGGAGAAATGATTGCCGGCGCTACCATTGGCGAGAGCGGTTATGCCTTCATGGTTGACGCGACAGGCACCTTTATCGCTCACCCGAATCCCGATATCATACTGAAGGATAATATCGGCGATCTTGTGGGAATGGAAGAAATTTACCGTCGTACCCTGAATAATGAATATGGCTTCGAGAATTATGTATATCAAGGTATTCCAAAGACCGCGGGGTTCGCCCCTGTTGAGTCAACCGGTTGGAGTGTCTGTTTAAGCCTTCCCGATGTGGAGTATCTAGGCCCTGTCACTGCTGTCAGAAATATAGTGCTTCTGATCGGAATTATTTCTTTCGCCATTGCCATGCTGATCTTCATCCTGTTTTCCCGAAGCATCACCAGACCTCTGCGCCGGGCCGTTGATTTCGCCGGCGAAGTAGCGGCCGGTGATCTATCGGTGGATCTGGAAATCAGGCAAAAGGACGAGATCGGCGTACTGGCGGAAGCTTTGAGGAACATGCTGAAGGCCCTGCAGTACAAGGCAAAGATTGTGGAACGGATCGCCGAAGGAGATCTGACGGTGGACATAGAA
>JAFGDJ010000233.1 GCA_016932135.1 Spirochaetales bacterium
ATAATAATGCAGCGTCGAGCTCACCGGGCTTATGGTGATAGCTTGCTCCAGGGCCTCCAGCGCCGGTCCGAACATCTTAAGCTCGATGTATTCCACCGCCAGCATTTTGTAATAAACCCCCAGGTCGTAACGGGCCGAGATGGTCCGGTCCACCTCTTTCCTCAGTTCGTCAATTTTCTTGTTGAGAGATTTGATTTCTTCTTCGGACCGTTCTCTGTCCACATAGCCATCACCGCCAAAATCGCTTAAAATCTCAGCGTATTTCTGCTTGGGACCGTCGCATCCCGTATACAGTCCGAGGGCTGATACCAGACAAAAAAGTGTTATTATTCTTTTCATCTTTCTATCCCTCCAACCATATACGCTCCTTACAACCTCTCCGCTTCAAGACCGGGGGTGATATTTCCGGTGACTTTCCTGGAGATCCTTCCTGGAAAGGTGGGTATAGATCTGGGTCGTTTTGATATCCGCGTGTCCCAGGAGCTCCTGCACCGACCTTAAGTCCGCACCGCCGGACAGCAGGTGAGTGGCGAAGGAATGCCGTAAGGTATGAACCTTGGCCGTCATATCAAAGCGGTCCATGTACTCGGTAAACCGTTTCCACACCGTCTTCCGTGACAGGGCGGTTCCCCGGCGGCTTAGAAACAACTGGACCACCGGACGTTCCCGCCGCGCCAGAAAGGGCCGGGATTCCGTCAGATACCGGCGAATCCAGAGCTCCGCCCGTTTCCCCAGGGGAATAAACCGTTCTTTCCTCCCTTTCCCTAAAACCTTAACCAGGCCTTCATCCATGTAGACCTGATTCATTGCAAGGCCCACGACCTCGGACACCCTTAAGCCCGCCGAATATACCAGTTCAAACAGAGCCCTGTCGCGGATATCCAGGGGCCCTTTTTCGCCCAGGCCGTCAAGAAATTCATCTATCTCCTGGGGAGATAAGACCGAAGGAACCCTCTGGGGAATTCTGGGGGCTTCTATTCCCCCGGTAGGGTTGTCCTCCCGGCCTTCCTCCAGGATTATATAGGCATGGAAAGACCGCAGACTGCTCAACACCCGGGCTATCGTTCGTTCATCAAGGCCTTCCGCGCTGCGAAGTTCCAAATATTCTATGACATCGGCGGTTCTGCAGTTCAGAGCCGTTATACGGCGGTCTTCCAGGAAAGCGGTGTAACGGGTTATTTCCCGCAGATAAGCTCGCACCGTTTCCGGGGACAAACCCCGCTCCACATGCAGGTAGGTCTTGTATTCTTTCAGAACAGCCCGGGTTTCCATCATCAACTGCCTTGCTGAGCCACCTTGCGGTCCCGGAGGATGGTCGGAATACCCAGGTCGGTTTCCGCCGAATTCCGCCCCATAAGGTACTGATTCGGTGTATCCCGGGAAAGACCTTCCTGCATCCTCACCCATTCCTTGTAGTTGATCACTTCATCCCGATCATTTTCCTCTTCGCTTTCCGAGGACTCCAAGGCTCCCTCATTCTGGAACCCCGTGGCGATAACCGTCACCTTTACATCGTCTCCCATGTCCTCATCGATAGCGCTGCCGGTAATGATCAGGGCGGAATCATCGGCGTTGGCGGTAATGATTTTTACGATTTCCTCGTACTCGGACAGGGAAAAATTGGATCCGCCGGTGACATTCACCAGAATGCCCCGGGCACCCTCGATCCGTGCTTCTTCCAGCAGGGGATTGTTGATGGCATTGGTAGCCGCGTCCACGGCGCGGTTATCGCCGCTGCCGCTGCCGATACCCATCAGGGCGTCTCCCCGGCCTTTCATGATGGTTCTCACATCGGCAAAATCAATATTGATCAGACCGGTGTTTACGATGAGCTCGGAAATTCCCTGGACTCCCTGTCGCAAGACATCGTCGGCTACGGTAAAAGCCTGCTCCACCGGTGTGCTCTTGTCGATGATCTTTAAAAGGTATTGATTCGGAATGGTGATCAGGGTATCCACGGCTTCCCGGAGTTTCTCAATACCCTCTTCCGCCAGGAGTTTTTTCTTCCGCCCTTCGAATTCAAAGGGTTTTGTCACCACCGCCACGGTAAGGATATCCAGCTCCCGGGCTATCCTGGCAACCACCGGGGCGCCCCCGGTACCGGTGCCTCCTCCCATACCGGCGGTGACAAAGACCATATCCGCCCCTTTCAGGGCGTTCTTAATCTCTTCGGCGTTTTCCATGGCCGCTTTTTCGCCGATCTCGGGAATTCCTCCCGCTCCGAGCCCCCCGGTCAGGCGGGTACCGATGGGAAGCTTCACTTCCGCCCGGGATTTTCGCAGTGCCTGCAGGTCGGTATTGACGGCGATAAAATGGACCCCGGATAGTCCTTTGGCGATCATCCGGTTTACAGCGTTATTGCCGCCTCCTCCTACACCGACCACCTTAATGACGGTGAGATCGGAAACCTGTTCACCCAGAGTTTCTTCAACGATTTCGATGTTCATAGCCCCCTCCCAGAACGCTATTTCTATTTTAAAAGAATTCTTTCATCCATTGCCTCAATTTGCCGCTCTTTCCCGTCTTCGGTTTCCGGGAGGCCAGAGGTCTGTCCTCCTGAAGACCTAAGAGCTCAGCCCCATAAAGCACTAATCCCGCAGCGGTGGAATAACTGGGATTCTTATACTCCTTCACCAGGCCGCCCAGATCGGTAGGCATTCCCAGCCGTGCCGGAAGGCCAAAGACCTCCTGAGCCAGATCCACGGCCCCCTTCAGCAGGGCGCCTCCGCCGGTCAGGACCACTCCTCCGCCCAGCCGGGGCAGGTATCCCTTTTTGCTGAGCTGATCCCGGACCAGCTGAAAAATCTCGGTCATCCTCGGCTGAATGATCCTGGTAGTCTCCAGACGGGGAATTTCCGCCGCAGGCCAGCCCCCCACCCCGGGAACAATGATCTTTTCTTCATCGTCCACCAGGGGTTCGTAACAGCAGCCGGCTTCTTTCTTGATTCGTTCCGCCGATTCCATGGGTGTTTTCAGCATGATGGAAAGATCACTGGTCACCTGTTCACCCCCGATGGCTACCACCGAGGTATGGTAAGGAGCCCCGTCCAGGTGAACCAACACATCGGTGGTTCCCCCGCCGAGATCGATGAGCAGGACTCCCAGTTCTTTTTCGTCTTCCGAGAGCACAGCCATGCTGGAAGCCAACGATTGGAGGACAATGTCTTCAACCCGGAATCCCGCCCGATTGACACATTTCAACAGGTTCTGGGCTGCGGTCACCGAGCCGGTGATGATATGCACTTCCGCTTCCAGACGGATACCGATCATATCCAGGGGATTTTTTATCCCGCCCTGGTCGTCCACGATATATTCCTGGGGTATCACATGAAGGACTTCCCGATCCATGGGGATAACGATAGCCCTGGCCGCCTCAATAACCCGATCGATATCCTCCCGGGTTATTTCCCTTCCGCGACCGGTCACCGCCACAACCCCCCGGGAGTTTATACCTTCTATTTGTGCTCCGGCTATACCGGTAATTACATTATGTATATCTCTTCCGGACATCATCTCGGCGGCTTCCACCGCTTCAAGGACGGCTTTCATGGTAGCCTCGATATTGATAACGACTCCTCGGCGTATCCCCCTGGAAGGGGTGGCGCCGACTCCGAGGATCTCCACCGAGCCGCGTTCATTCACCTCTCCCACCACGGCGCACACCTTGGTAGTTCCAATATCGAGTCCGACCAGAATAGAATCCGAAGGCACAGCTTCTACCCCTCCCTTGTTCTGAAGGCGACATCGCCGCCGCGAAAATCGATTTCCCGGAGTTCCGTTGTCATTCCCTGGCGAAGGACTACATCGAGAACCATCATAATATAATTCAAGGAACGCTCATCCAGCCGATCACCGATCCGAACGGGAAGGCGATAGTGTTCCGGATATATCATGACTTCATATCGGTCTCCGTCCTTTTTAATGAATTTGAACTCCGATATCAAGGTCAACAAGACCGGAGAAGTCTGTTTTATCCTCTCCAGGTCTTCCAGAAACTGTTTTAAGACCTCCGGCAGGCGCATTCCCAGCCTGGGAGCCTCAAAACGAATGCCCGATACTAACGGCAGATCATGAATTTCTTCGCCTCCGATTCTGTACACCACACCCTCACGATCCACTAAAGCAGGCAGGGTTTCACCGCCATCTTCCAATAAAAGGACCGCCACAGCTTCCCGCTGAATAAGACTGACTGAAAGAGAGTCCGGAAAAATCCGCTGTACCTCGGCACGTTGAACAAAAGGAAGAGACATAAGCCGTTGGGCAATTTCTTCGGTATTCACGTCATAATAGAAAAGCCGGCTTTCAATTCCCGCCGCCCGGAGGACCTCTTCTTCAGTAACCGCTACCCCCGAACCGGTATGTATATGAATATGCTCGATTCTTAAGCGCGGGGACACCAGCAGATGAAAAACTACTTCCAGAAGCAACGTCACCGACAGGAGGACCACCAGAACGGTAAAAAACCGTCGGGCCGCATCAGAGGGTTTCTTCTTTGAGGCAGAGGGTTTATTCGACCGCACCGTTACGGGAGCCTTTGGTGAACGTTTCGGCTCTTCAATTCTCGGGTAGATGCCCCCCGGATAATCCGCCGGCCAGGTATCGGGCCGTTCGTAGGAAAGACTGCTCATATTCGTCTCCCCTTCACGTCATCCCTTCGCCGAGATACATTCAACAGCAGGCCGGCCATCAGCATTGTGACGAGAAGAGAACTGCCGCCGGAAGAGAAAAAAGGTAGGGGGATTCCCGTGGCAGGAACCAAACCGGACACCACGGCCATATTTATTAAAGCTTGAAAGAGAATCGATGTGGTTATGCCGAAGGCCAGGTAAAAGGAAAACCGATCCTTGGTGCCTAAAGCCGCGGCATATCCCCGCAGAGCGAAGCAGGCAAAGAGGGATAGAACAAAAACGACCCCGATGAAACCGGTTTCTTCCCCTAATGAAGCGAATACAAAATCGGAATACACTTCCGGTAGTCCCCCGAGTTTTTTCATCCCCTTACCGATCCCCAGACCCAAGGCTCCTCCGTTTTCTAACGCAGTCTGCGCGGCGATAACCTGAAACCCCGAACCCACGGGATCCCTGGTGGGGTCAAGAAAGGTCAGGATTCGTTCAACCCGGTGTTCCTTGGTGAATAACAGGATTCCCGCCAGGGGGGCCATAACGGAACCTAAAATAATAAAATAGATAACCCGTACGTTGGCGATAAAAAACATGAACAGGGTAGTCATCAGCATGAAGAAAGCGGTGGAAAAATCGTTCTGCAGATAGACCAGCATGATAAAAGCCAGAGAGACCAGCAGCGGCGGGAGAATCGAATTGACCAGGTCATCCATTCTCTCATCTTTCTTGCTGAAAATATGGGCAAGATACAGAAGGAGAGAGCACTTGGCCAGTTCCGAAGGTTGGAAGGAATACCCGAAAATATAAATCCACCGACGGGCCCCCATAATCGGGCGGCCGATCCCCGGAACAAAGGTCAAGAGCAGGAGAAACAGAGAGAGGAAAAGGAATCCGGGGACAGTTTTTCTCAAGAAGTCCGGGGATATCCTCGAAGCCGGCACAAAGAGTATCAGTCCCAGGAGGGCGAAGATTGCCTGTTTACGGATAAAATAATCCGGCCGGCCCATTAAGCGCTCGGCATAATGCCAGGAAGAGGAGAATAAGGCTGCCAAACCGGTCCCTAAAAGCACCAGAACGATAAGCAGCAGGGTAAAATCAACGTTTTGTTTCTGTCCACGCTCTACAGTAAACACCTTCACTCCTATTGCAGCTTCAATGTGGAGAGGCTTAAGATAGCGAAAAGCCCTCCCAGAATCCAAAACCGTATAACCACCTTCGTTTCATCCCAGCCTTTCAGTTCAAAATGATGATGCAGCGGAGCCATTCGAAAAACCCGTCGGGAAGTCAGCTTGTAGGAAGTTACCTGAATAACCACCGAAAGCATTTCCAGCACGAAGACACCGCCGATAATCACCATGAGGACTTCTTTTTTCAGGAGAAGGGATATCACTCCCATAAACCCGCCCAAGGCGATACTTCCGGTATCCCCCATAAAGACCTCTGCCGGATGGGCATTGAACCAGAGAAACCCCACGCTGGCCCCCACTAATGCGAAACAGGGCACCGTCAGTTCCCCGCTCCCTACCAGGTAGGGAATCTGCAGATAGGCGGCATAGTCGGCCCGGCCGGTAAGATAGGCCAGCAGGGAAAAGGCCAGGGCGACAAAAATAACCAGGCCGATAGCCAGCCCATCCAGGCCGTCGGTGAGGTTAACCATATTGGCCGTTCCGGTGAGGTAGATCACCGCCACGGGTATATACGCCCAGGAGAGGTCCAGCACCGGGTTCTTCAGAAACGGAAGGTACAGCAGCGTTGTGTACTCTCCCCGGGTAGAATAGATCATCAAGACGATAACCAGGGAGATCACCAGCTGCCCGGTGAATTTATAGATAGCCTTTAACCCCTGGGTATTCTTTTTGAACACCTTTAAATAGTCGTCGACGAAACCTAAAAGTCCGAAAGCCAGCAGTGATCCGATCAACAGCCAGGTGTAAAAATTCGAAATATCCTGCCACAGAAGAACTGAAACAATCACACTGGCGATGATCAAGACCCCTCCCATGGTGGGGGTGCCCGATTTTGCCAGGTGGGTCTGGGGTCCGTCGACGCGGATTTCCTGCCCCGCTTTTTTCCGCCGCAGGTAAGCAATAAGCCCGGGCCCTATGAGAAAGGAGATAAAAAGAGCCGTTATGGCGGCATACGCGGCTCTGAAGGTGATATACTGAAAAACATTGAAGGCTGTAAAATACCCCACCAGGGGATAAAGCAGTTCCCTTAACACCTCACGTTCCTTCCTTCATCCTCATACGATAAAATCCGTTATTCTTTCCAGGGCCATATCCCTGGATCCTTTTACCAGCACGATATCCCCCGACCCTACCAGATCGGTAATGGACTCACAGAGATCCTCCGTGTTGGAAAACCACAGCACCCTGCCGGGTTTTTTCCGCTCGGCCGTTTCCAGGGTGGCATGGAACTCCTCGCCCACCAGGCACAGCAGGTCTAAACCCGATGAGGCTGCCTCCCGGGTAATAACCTCGTGGGCAGACTCGGTTTCTTCCCCCAGTTCCTTCATAGCGCCGAGAACAGCGATCTTCCGTCCCTTCCAATCAAGCATATCGAGGAAATGGATCGCTTCAGACAAGGAATGGGGATTGGCGTTATAACAGTCATGAAGAACCGTCGCCCGTCCGTGAAGTATCTGCCCGCGGCCGAAGAGAGGCTTGACCCGCTCTAAACCGGTGCAGATGGTCAGATCATCTACCCCAAAATACCGGGCTACGGTAATACCGCAAAGGGCATTCTTCAGGTTAAACTCTCCGATCAAGGGGAAATGAATCAATCGATCGGCAAACTGCATTTCCCAGCCATGGAGTCCGAGGCTTCTAGAGTCTTTATACCCTTCCACGGAACGGGGACCGAAAAGAACCACCGGAGCCGAGACTCCCTGAAGGAGGTACTCCCGATAGGGTTCATCTTCCGGCAGGAAAGCGGCGCCGTCGGAAGTCAGGTGAAAAAAGATCTTCCTCTTTTCTTCCGCGATTCTCTCTCGGGACCCTAAGAGCCCGATATGGGCGGAACCGACATTAGTGATCACCGCTGCCTGGGGTTTGGCTACTCGGACCAGCACATCCATTTCCCCCGGGTGGTTAATTCCCATTTCAAAAATACCGAAACGATGATCTCCCCTGACCTGAAGAACGCTCAAGGGAAGCCCCGATTCCGAATTAAGATTCCCTTCATTCATTACCGTGGGGGTAAAAAGAGAAAAAATCGAACCTAAGATTTCCTTGGTGGTGGTTTTTCCGCTGCTTCCGGTGATCCCTATCTTGAGGAGCTGCGGAAACCCGGCCAGATAACCTTCCGCCAGAGCCTGCAGAGCCGCCAGGGTATCGGGAACGAGAATGATCGCCGCCTTATCCTGGAAAGCGAGGAGCTTTCTGTTCTCCAGAAGGAATTCCCTGCGGCAGAGAACCCCCGACGCTCCGGCTTCCAGGGCCTGCATGATATGGTAATGGCCGTCCGTTCGCTCGCCCTTTAGAGGGACAAACAACTCATCGCCCTGAATACGTCTTGAATCCAGCACCACTTCGCGGCACAGAGGGGAGACGGTGGGCCCCAGGTATTCCCCTTTGCAAAGAGCCGCAGCGTCCTTTACGCTGAAAAGCGCCGTATCAACCATCGTTATTCTCCGCTGAAACCCGGATAAAAAGTTTCTCCCCCGGCTTGATCCGCTGCATTTCCAGTTGTTCCTCGGCTATCATTTCAATTCTGGCCGGAGCTCTCAGGTACTCGATGGCGATGATAAATCGTTTATTTTCTTCCAGGAGTTTTTTCTGCCGAGCTTCCATATCGACAATATCAGACTCAAGCTGCTGATACGTAAAGGATTGCCATACGTTTAATAGGAGAAAAAGGGGTAATGAAAGGATCACCAGGGCCGTTAAGATCTTTCTCATGAAAAATCCTCATCTTCGCGTTTTTCCAGGACCCTCAGACGGGCACTCCGGGAGGGAGGATTAAGCCTGACTTCTTCTTCTCCGGGCCTCACCGGTTTTTTTGTAAGGATATCGGCTTTCGGGATCCCCCCACATTTACATATCGGCCATTCGGGAGGGCAGGTGCAGGGCTTTTGCTTTTCCCGGAAAAACCACTTAACGATCCGATCCTCCAGGGAGTGAAAAGCGATAATCCCAATCCTCCCCCCCGGCTTTAAAACGGAAAAAGCGTGCTCCAGCACTCCTTCCAACCTGGCCAGTTCCCCGTTGACGGCGATCCGCAGAGCCTGGAAGGTCCTGGTGGCCGGGTGGAGCCGACCGGTCCGGTATTTCATGGGTACGGCACCGCGGATGATCTCCGCCAACCGGCCGGTGGTAAGGATCGGTGCTTCTTCCCGGGCCCGAACAATGGCCGCGGCTATCCGCCGGGAATACCCCTCTTCTCCGAAACGAAAAAAGATATCCGCCAATTCTTCTTCCGGGTACTCATTCACCATATCAAAGGCGGTAATCTCCAATTCCTCCCCCAACCGCATATCCAGGTTTTCATCTTTTCTGAAGGAAAAGCCTCTCTCCCCTTTCTCATAATGGAACACCGAAATTCCCAGGTCGAAAAGAATGAGATCGGGGCGTTCATCTCCCAGTGGATAATCGCGAAAGAACACATTAAACCAGGTGTGAAAGAAACGCATCCTGTTGCCGTAGGGTGCCAGCCGTTCCCGGGCTACCTGCATGATCCTGTTGTCGGCGTCCACGCCGACCACCTGAAGAGCGGGGTAACGCTCCAAAAACATGTGAGCATGGCCGCCTTCACCTAGGGTCGCGTCGATCAGCAGCCCCGACTCATCCTTCGGCCGCAGGTACGAGAATACCTCCTCCTTCAACACCGGATAGTGCGCGATATCCATGAACGCCCCTCTCATCGACCCGTCTCCTAAAGCGATAACACATCACCGAGTTCTTCGGCGGCTTCCCGGAATTCTCCTTCGCTTTCACTCAGATAGGCCGAATACGTCTTTTCGTCCCAGATTTCTATATACTTCTCGATACCGAGAATAATGCCTTCTTTCCCTAATCCCGCGGACTCTCTTAAGGTCGGGGGAATATTCAGGCGCCCCGCCTTGTCAATTTCCACTTCCTGGGCCGGAGCAATGATCCTCCGCTGAAGCAGCCTGGTGCGGGATTTAAACACCGATGTGGCGGACATAAGACTTTCGGAAATTCGCTGCCATTCTTCCGGGGGGAACAGCCAGATGCAGCTATCAATTCCCCGGGTGACTACCAGCACGTTACCGCTGATAGCGGAACGAATCCTGGCGGGAACCATGATTCTGCCTTTTTCGTCGATAGACGCTTTATATTCCCCGGTTATCATCTTTTTACCACTTTATCCTATATTTTCCCACTTTTCCCCACCATTGTATTACCTATATTATCGCATGACAGATATTTTGCAACCTTTTTTAAAAAAGTCTAAAGAAATATTGGATGGCAACCGATATATAGTACCTTACATTTGTAAAGTATTGAGATAAATCGAAAGAAAACGGTCCCTTTAACCCGCTCTTATCGATACAATTCAATCGAAACATTGAAGAGTCCCCCCTGGAACCGGATATACTTGCCTACCTGCCGATCTTCGTTGTACTATCTGGAAATCCCTTAAGGAGGTCGCCCGGGTGTCCTTATATCGTGTTCATTTTAAATGGAAGGAAAAAGACGTTACTATCTGCGCCAAGAGTCTCGACCTGACGCATCCCTATTTTGTATCGATGAAGGATCTGCTTTTTCCGAAAGAAACGCGGCTTATCATCGACCCGGGGGAAGACGAGATTAGAAAACAGTTCGCCGACGCGAACCATATCATGATTCCTTTCCAGACGGTCTCCCTGATAGAAGAAATGTCCGATGAGACGGCTCAGAAAAAAATCCGTGCTTTTACCCTGGTGGAAGAGGGAGAAAAAGATTGACCCTCTATACCCGCCTGCTTGTGTATCCTGAAGGGGACCG
The DNA here is from genome assembly GCA_016932135.1 of Spirochaetales bacterium. Taxonomy (GTDB): domain Bacteria; phylum Spirochaetota; class Spirochaetia; order JAFGDJ01; family JAFGDJ01; genus JAFGDJ01. The sequence goes on from JAFGDJ010000233.1 coordinate 10,571, forward strand.
GCAGGAAATCGGTCACTCCCTTTCTTTCGGCGCGGTAGTGGATCTGAACGGAAATCCTATGGTCTTTCCTCTCCCCTCTTCCAGGATGATCGCCTACCGTGTATCCAGCATAAGAACTCGAGAGAAGACCGGAGAATCGATAACGGAATATGGATTGGAACGGCTTACCGAACCGGAATTGGCCGAGTATACCTGATCAGGTTCTGTCTTCTTTTTTACCGAACACCCGGTAGTCGATATCGGGGAAGATATTGTGATCCCGCTCGAGGCGGGTTAGCCATTCGGTATTTACCGTATTACGGCACAGGTTGTCATAGATCTGATTAAAATTATACAGGTGTTCCTTCACCCGCTCGGCGGCATAGGAAGCTGCCGGACCGGCTTTCATGATAAACGGCCAATCCGAAGCTTGGCTTAAAAGAACTTCCCTGGCCGCCTGATTCAGCACCCTTTCTTTCAGACCGCTCTCGGCAGGGAATCGTTCCACCAATTCGGCCATCCGCTCCACTGCCTTGTGGATGTGGGGATAGATCCAGTCGTTGCTGGAATCGAGCCAAACCTCGGCATACCCCTTGTTTCCCCAGCTGGAAAAGGATGGAACGCCTTTCTGGTTCTGGGGATACAAACCGAGATAATCGGTGGGAGTGAGCATTGACATGCCGGAATCTTTGGCCCCGATCATTCGGATTACCCGTTCCAGCCACTGGAGCCCTTCAAACCACCAATGGCCGAAAAGTTCCGCGTCGAAAGGTACCAGGATGTAAGGGGGACGATCCATCAGCTGGGATACCTTGCATATCTGCTTTTGGCGATTGTAAATAAAGTTTTCCGCGTGTTCCTGGGCCCTGCGTTCCGCTTCCCTGATATCATAGGGCTGCTTTTCCCCGGTTTTTCCTGTTCGGGCATAGTATTTATAACCGGTCTTCACCCGGATTTCTTGGCGAAACACCAGGGAACCGAGATAGTCCAGGGGAAGCTCACACCCGATATCTCTGTAAAAATCACGATACGAGAAGTCCCCGGGGTACCCTTTGTCGGCTGACCACACCGCCTGAGCGGAAGGCAGATCCCAGCCAAAGGTGTACACTCCGTTGGGACATTCCAGGGGAGCATACACTCCGTAGCGGGGTTTTCTATCGGCCAGTAGAATCCCATGAGCCGCGGTGAAAAAATACCGGATTCCGTAAGCCTTCAGATATTTTTCCATGCCGGGGAAATACCCGCATTCAGGAATCCACATCCCCTTCGGATCATTCCCCAGAACCCGGCCGTGAGAGATAACCGCCGTCTGAATCTGCGCTTCGATGGATTCGGGAAAGGCTTGATACAGGGGTAAAAAGCTGTGGGTAGCGGAGGTGGTAATGATGTCAAGATACCCTTCTTTTTCCAGTTGCTTATAGCCTTTGAGAATATTGAAACGGTATACATCGATAAATTCATGAAGATTCTGAACGTAGTTGTCCCGGTACATGCGGGCCAGGGATTCGAGAACCGGATTACCTTCGTTTCTACGAATTTCCTTCTCTCCGAGATCGATAAGCCGGTGTAAATGGTCCACATAACGGGTCTGCAGGAGATCGTCTAAAAACATGGTGCACAGGGTCGGAGAGAGAGACAGGGTAATTCTGAACGGAACGCCCTCATCCCGCAGACGATTCAACATTAACAGGAGAGGAAGGTAGGTTTCCGATATAGCATCGAAAAACCAATGTTCCTGCAGGGAACGTTCTTCCTCCGGATGGCGTACATAGGGTAAATGACCGTGTAATACTAATCCAAAAAAACCTTGTCCCATCTAGTTCTCCAGCAACGCTGCTATCCTTTTATCCTGAGATAGCGGGTATCCAGAAGCGAGATAATACGCTGCGGGATCTCCTGCATGGCGGATTCTTCTCCAAAATTATAAAGCTTTGAAAGAAGATTAAGATCGTTTCCCTTATCGTTTAAAACCTGTTCGGTTTCAGCCTCGGAGACCTTAAACGCCGGACTAACGACCGAATTGGACCGGCAGAGAACGGCTTCTCCGCTTTTATTACCGGCCAGGAGTTCAATCTCATAGATCTTTCCTGTTTCGGGCAGATTGATATACCAGTTGCGGTCACCCAGTCCCACGGGGATATCAAAAGATTCTTTTGAAAAGGCTTTCTCCGGTTCCACGGGACTCTTCCACACCCTCAGATACAGCGAAAAGTTACGATACTGGGTTCGCACCTCTTCCAGGTCCAGAGACTTCAATTCCCAATAGGCAAAAGCCCAGGATGGATCTCGTAAAAGGAGTACAATTTTAGTTTCATTGTAAGCTGACGGAAGGGTATACTTTCCGGAACCGCAGGGGTCCAATTCTTCATCCAGGGCAGTTTCATACTTCGTTTCCCGTATTCTCATAGCCGGGTTGTTTTCCAGTTCCCGCTCCTGACGATCTTCATCCAGGGCTTCAAGAATGAGTTCGATGAGAATATCTTTATTGGTTTTGCCGACCAGTACTATTCCCTCTTTCTCAGCCAGTTCCCGTAAAGTCTGTATGCTGCATTTCTGAAGCCTTTCGGCCGTCATTATATTCCCCCCTCGCATTCCAAGAATCAATCCTAGATATTTCCTATTTTTCTGTCAATACCCGGCCGGGACTGCTTTTCTGGGCCAGAACTATCATAACATCGCCAAAACCGAAACGCTTGGCCCATGGGTCAAGGATTTTCTTTAAAAAACCGGGAGCCGTTCCCTGGGCAAGGCCGCCCCAGGTCTTTATCCTGTGAAGGACAAAACCTTCCTTCCGGAGAAGGAGGGACAGGTTCTGTTTTGAAAAGAGACAGATATGATCTTCGATGAGAGATCTCCAGGCCCGGCCGAATAAACGCGCCTGGAATCCTGCGGTGTTCGGCGTTACCAGAATTACATACCCCCCGGGTTTTAGAATCCGAAAGGCTTCTTTTAAAAAGAGTCTAGGTTCGGTGAGATGCTCCACCAGGTGGGAAGCATGGACGATATGAAAGGATTCATCGGGAAAACCGGCTTCTTCCAGGGTGCCGCTCTTAATCTGGAGGCCTCTTTGCGTCCGGCCGTATTCCGCCGAAGGTTCACAGAGTTCCACTCCGGCAGTCTCCCATCCCTCGTCCCGCAAGGCCTCCAGGAGTCTGCCGGTAGCACAGCCCACATCAAGAAAAAATCGTGGTCTGGGAAGCTTCCAGGAAACTCTCGCAAGATCTATATCTTCTAATCCCAGTCGCATAAGATTATAAAAAATCTCCTCATGAGATCGCTCATAATCGAAGTACTCCGTGTTGTATCGGAGGGAAAGATCTTCCTGCCAGGGCTGAGGGTTTTGGTACACTAAGCCGCAGGAGGAACATCGCAGGAAAACCGATTCCGCGAAAACAGCATGGTTTTTGCCCTTCTGTGAACCGCATACCGGGCAGCTGACTGACCGTTTCCGCTCATTGCCCGGGGTTGTGGAAAAAGTCTTCATTCCAGGGTTATCCGGTTACTCGGATCCTGAAATCCTTGGTTACTCTATTCCGGGAGAAATCTTCCACGATTATCTCCACTATGCTGTCTCCGACGGTCAACTGAAAAGTCCCCATATTCAATAACCCGTCGGAGGTGTACAGGAGCTGAGAAGTGACGTTTTCCGATTGAACCAAGAACATACTGCCTTCCTCATATCTTAAGGATTCAAAACTGATGGACGAAAGTTGCTCTCCGTTTATAAAGACCTGGATTTTATGGGGATTCATGAACCGGGTGTAATGCCCGTTTCCCGAAGGATCGTAAACGGACAATAAAAGATTATAGGTGCCGGAAGCCATGGTTGATTGCTCCGCCAGGGGTGTTCGCGTTCGATTTTTCTGGAGCCATACCTGCTCTAAGACCGGTCTTGTCATATCCCGGAGAGGAGGCAGAATGAGCAGGGGATTTACCAGCTGATTCATTTCCCTGTCCAGCACCTGAAAATGGAGATAGAGCCCTTGAGACATGCCGGAAGACCCTACTCTGCCGATTATATTCTGCGGTTCAACCTGAACATTCTCATACAATAAAGAATCAGCCTCCAGGTGAGCGTATAAGGTGCGTAAACCTCGTTCGTGTTCCAGTACCAGGTAGTTCCCCAGCCCCGAAGGAAGGAAGGCCAAACCGCTTTTCTCTTCATGAATATAGATAATCTCGCCTTTTTCCGAAGGGCGGACTTCCTGTCGGCCGCCGCCTATATCTATCCCCGGAAGGAAATCATCCCAACGATATTCTCCGAAGGTCGCTATCAGAATCCTCTGTTCGACCGGCCATTCAAAAGCTCCGAGGGAGGGAAGAAGGAAAAGAAAAAAGGCAAAACCGCTTATTCCGCGCTTCATCTATCGAGCCTCCAGATCAACGCGTACCAGTTTTTTACCAAACCCGGTAAAAAGAGTGTTTTCGTTCCGCATAAGAAAATTCAGTTCTTCGGGAAAGGCAATATCATCCCTGAAACTTCCTTCAAGATCCATGACAATGCACCGATGGTCTTCTTTCCTTTCCATCAGAAAGACCGAAAGACTCCCTTCCGCTTCCAGAGAGACGCCCTTTAACATCTCGCCTTTTCCAAAGTCGCGCAGGGCTCCCTCTTCAAAGGAATAGAGAAAGGTTCTGCTGTCGGAGGCGGTTACCAGATACCTTCCGTCCTCGGAAAAAGCCATAAACACCGAATGCCTCACCGGTTCGGGGAACCTGAACATTTCTTCCATTTTATAAGTATCGTTTCTTCTTTCAAAAAACAACAAGGTCTGTGGATCGAGGCCGGAGACCACCGCCAGTTTTTCGGCTCCGGGGGTCATGGCGCATCCATAGATTGCCTGAATGCGGCTGCCTACCGGTTGAGTCGTATAGATCTCTTTACCCTCGTCAGAAAGAAGAACCAGGCTTCCATTTATAAGGCCTACGAATAAACATCCCTCCCCCTCGGCCAGGGATGTTATTAAGGAGCCAAAGGATCGACTCCAGATTTCTTCACCCCGCAGGGTATACTCACCAATCCGCCGCCCATTTCCTGAAAACACCAGGAGCCGGTCCTTTATAAAAAACGGATACCCCCGGAGATCCAGGGACTCAACAATCTCCCCGCCGGTATTCCTGAATACCAGGGTGTCCGACAATCTTGAGTAATTAATGAATCCGGTAGAATGCACCGCAGCTCCATGAAGGATCTTTTCCCGGTAATAGATTCCACCCTCGCTGTCGAAGTATCCGAGGATATCATCCCTTACATAAGGGAGAAGAAGAGCCCCTTCATCCTGCCGAATTGGCCCTGATTCCCAATCTATCGTCCAGACAGGCCGGTAAACCATCTCTTTATCTATGCCGGAACCAAAAAAAACCAGGATAACGAGGAGAAAAACCATAAAAAGAAAAAAACGGATTTTTTTATTCACCGGCGCCTTTCCTTTTGCATCCGATTCATCCTATACTATTGCCGTAAAGGGTGTCAACGAAGGGGAATATGAAGCCATGGAAGAGAGGTGGTATCATGGATTGTAAGGAACTCCTGTCGGCCGCGAGAGCAGTCGCCCCGGCGGCCTACGCGCCGTATTCCGGTTTCCGTGTGGGGGCGGCTCTTCTTTTCGAAGACGGATCGGTATACACGGGGGTTAACGTGGAAAATCGGTCCTACGGCCTCACCATATGCGCTGAACGGAGTGCCGTGACCAAGGCCGTGGGAGAAGGACACCGGAAAATCGTCGCCGTGGCGGTATCCTGTCCCGATGCCCGGTACCCCGTGTCGCCCTGCGGGGCCTGCAGGCAGGTTCTTTCCGAATTTTCCGACCCCGACTGCCCCGTCTGCTTTGAAGACGGCGAGGGTAAAGCGGTTACCACTACTTTGGGAGAATTGTTTCCCTACGACGCGCTACATGATTTGAAGGAAACGTAAGGAATCAAAAGACCTTATTTACGAACGGACTTTTCCATATTTTTCTGGTCGGCATCCATTTTTGCCTTCCATATATCTATCTTCTTTTTTACTATCTCCCCTTCTTCCGCTTCTCCCAGCATAAGATGCAGCCTCCGCAGGGCTCCCAGATAGTTGATCGCCAGTTTAAAATCATCCAGCCGAAGGGTGGACAGTTCATATTTCTCCCGGTAACGATCCGCCGACTGCTGTAAGAGTTTCTTCACCATTGTGAGGTGATCATACCGTTCTTCATAGCTCTCCGCCCTGGGATCGAGCCCCTTTACCAGGTTTTTCAGATCCAGCAGATTCTTTGCCACCGTGGCCAAACGGCCTTCCAGTTCGACGAAGGACCATTTCCACTTGGAGTTTTCTCCGAACCCGTCTTTTACGGCTTGAATGGAGTATCCCAGTTTGCGGACCATAGCCCACCTTTCTTTCTGGCCGTATCCGGCTATCTTTTCCAGCTTCTCTTCATAATCGGAAAAGGGTACGTCAATATAATTGGATACCACTTCTTCCAGGTAAATGAGACTTTTATAACAGGCTTTCCGGGCATCATTGAGGTAAGCCTCGTTCTTTATTCCCAGCAGGGTAAGGGAAAGATTGTTCATGAGAAGATAATAGGAGACCAGGTTGAGGCTTTCATCGGCCAGGGTAACCCGTTTATATTCCGCGCCGTTCTCATCTTTCTGAATAATCAGCAGAAGGTTCTTCTCTCTCTTCTCGATCTGCTCGATGCTTTCCTTGTATTGTTTCAGCTTTTCAAAATAATAATGCCGACCTTCGTTGCTTATCTTTCCCAATGTCCCCTCCTAAAGACCCGCCGGTTCATTTTTTCCGTATTGTCTCAGAAGCTCCTCAGCATACTCCAACGACGCGTCGCCGCTGCTGTCTCCGGCAAGCATCCGGGCAATTTCACCGGTCCTTTTCTTTCCCGTCAGGGTCTCTACCCTGGTGAGGGTTCTGCCTTCCCGGGTTTCTTTGCGTACCTGCATATGATTATCGGCACGAACGGCTATGGAGGCAAGATGTGTTATACAAAGAACCTGCTTATATCCGCCCAGCTTCGCCAGGTGTTCCCCCACCGCCACGGCTACCTCCCCGCCGATTCCCGCGTCGATTTCATCGAAAATAAGGGAATTGATGTGATCCGTTTCAGCCAGAATGGTTTTTACGGCCAGCATAACCCGGGAAAGTTCCCCCCCCGAGGCAATATCTTTCAGGGGCTTCACCGGTTCACCTTCATTGGGAGAAATGAGGAATTCCACCTGATCAAAACCATAGACCCCGCATACCGGTTTACCCGAGGGAGAAAGTCTCTGATCCAACTGAATGACGAAATCCGCCTTCGGCATACCCAGGGCAGTAAGCTCTCCGCGAATCCGGCTTTCTAGCTCCGCCGCCGCGGTTTTTCGCCGAACCGACAGTTCCCCCGCCGAAGACAGGACCCTTTTTTCAAGTTCCTGAATCTCCTTCCGTATTGATTCCCGGTCCTCTTCCCAATGGGAGAGCTTCTCCAAGTTTTCGGCGGCCTCATGACGGTAAGAAAGAACGTCTTTTATCGTGGAGCCGTACTTCTTTTCCAATCGATGGATCTCCGCCAGCCTGCTTTCACATTCCTCCAACCTGTCGGGGCTGAAGTTGATCCCCTCCTGATAGACCCGGACAGCTTCGGAGATATCTTCTATCTCATAGAAAGCGGTCTCCAGGCGCTCAAAAAAGGGCAACAGGCTGTCATCAATTTTACCCAATTCCGCCAGAACATCCCGGGCCGTCCGCAACTGCCGCAGGGCACCCCCTCGGTTTTCCGCGGTTTCATCCCTGAAGGTGTCAAGAAGCTTCGCGAGCTTTTCATGCTGAGCCAAGAGTTTCTTTTCTCTTTGCAGATCCTCTTCTTCTTCCGGGGCCAAGGCAGCCTGATCTATCTCCTTCAGGGCAAACTCCAAAAGATCCGCTTCCCGACTCCTTTCCATGGCAGCCTTTTCCATGGCGGCGCTCTCTTTCTTTTTTGCCGTCAGGACCTGGAAATCGGCGGAGAGACTTTTAACCTGTTCCTCCAGACCTCCGAACCTGTCCAGAAGGCAGCGCTGCTGACTTGTTGAAAGGATCGACTGATGTTCGTGCTGTCCATGAATATCAAAAAGAAGAGCGGTGAGATCCTGGAGATCCTTTCGTGTTACCGGGGTCGATTGAATGTACACCCCTCCTCTGCCGGAATTATTGATGGTGCGCCGCAGGATAATGATACCTTCGTCGTCTTCCATCTCATGTTCCCGCAGCCAGGTGAGGGTTTCCGGGTTGCCGTCGACCCGCAGCGTTCCCGCTATTTCGGCTGTCTCGCTGCCGGAACGGACCACCGATGCGTCTCCCTTTTCTCCCAGCAGGAGACTCAGCGCGCCGATAAGGATGGATTTTCCCGCTCCGGTTTCCCCCGATAAAATATTGAGTCCCCGGGAAAAAGACAGCTTCAATTCGTCGATGAGAGCGTAATTCCTGATAATCAGCTCTTCAAGCATCGGGCCCCCCGGTCCAATTCAGTTTCGACCGCAAGACTTCGTAAAAATTCCTTTTGTCTGACCGGATGATTAAGGCTTTCTTTAAAGCCCTGCGCACTTGAATTCGGTCTCCCGGAAGGAGTGACAGGGTATCCTGTCCGTCCACGGTAAGAAGAATAGCGGTTTTCTGGTCCAGATCCAGTTCAATCTCGATGGAACTGTTCCCCGGAACAACCAGGGGTCGATTACTTAAGGTGAAGGGGCATATGGGATTGAGGATAAAGGCATCCATTTCCGGTGAAAGGATCGGCCCGCCGGCGGCGGCGGAATAGGCCGTGGATCCCGTGGGGGTAGCAAGAATAATCCCGTCCGCCCGATAGACACCGATAGGGGTGCCGTTGCAGTACACCCGAAAGCGGATCAGCTTTGAGAGCCCCTGGTTATTGATGACGATGTCGTTTAATCCCACCAGGTGGTACATCTCCTCTTCCTGCCGCTGCAGAGTTAAGGTTACCAGAAGCCGCTCACTTAAAGAGAGCCTTCCTTCCCGGTATTCGGAGAAAGCGTCTTTCCATTCATCCCGGGAAACCTCGGTGATAAATCCGAAATTTCCCAGGTTCACCGCCAGAATGGGGGTGCCGAAACCGTAAATCTCCCGGGCACAGTAAAGCACGGTGCCGTCGCCCCCTAAGGACACGGCCAGGTCGGCTCCGGAAAAATCGAAAGACTCGGGTTTTCCCTTAAAGGAATGAAGACGAACTTCAATGCCTTCCTCTTCCAGGTATGCCCTCACCTCTTCCGCCAGGGCACTCGCTCCGTCCTTCATGAGATTCACCACCAGGATAACCCTTTTTATCACGGGTTTCATCTTTCCCATCCTCTTATTTACGGCAGGGTCGAAAGGACCTTGGAAATAAGCTGAATACTCTGCCCCGCCAGGCGGGGATAGAGAGGAAAGAGGACGCTCCGCAGATACAAGGCTTCCGCCTGGGGACATGGACGCCGATCGTCCTGAAAGAGTGAGAGAGCGCACCCCTCAAAAGCCGGGACCACCCGGATATTGTGTTTAGCCGCGTACTTCAAGGTATTCTGCACCCCGGATTTCAATACCACCGGGAAACTGTAAGGCACTCCTTCGACCTCCACACCGCCGGTAAGAGAGCGGTGCTTTGTTTTCATAATCGATTTAAGAAAGACATCGTAGATTTCCCGCCGTTTCTTCAAAAAATCATCCACCTGTCTGATCTGTACCATACCGAGGGCGGCATTCATGTTTGTCATAGCACTAGAACGGTTGTTTTTCTCGCTTTGCTTCTTACAGTCGCCTAAAATTCCCCGGGATGAGGAAAAAAACGCGCTTCCGCCGGCCGCGGTAATAATACCGTCCTCTTCCAGAGACATAACCGCGTACGAGGCGGAGGTGCCGACCCTTTTATCCTCCCCCCCGGCGCCAAAAACAGTGGTTATATCTTCCACCACGGGAACCCCGGTTTCCCGGAACGCCTCGGCCTGCGGAATCATCCCCAGGGGATAATGTAATAAAACGGCGCCGAAATCTCCTTCTTTCTGCAGGGTTGCCAGAGCTTCCGCCCCCAGGCAGGCGGTAGAAGCATCCACATCGGCATACACCGGTACCAGCTGCCGCTGGTGCAACAGCTCCAGGTACCACCCCGGAGAAAGGGGGGATAGAAGAATCTTTCTCATCGGTTCCAGGCTTAAGGAGTCAAGAGCCAATTCCAGAGCCTTTCCCTGTTCACGGAAGACCAGGGCTCCGGGGACTTTCATGTATTCGGCCAAGGACTTGGAAAATTGAGTGGTGATAACGCCGGGGCCGATTTCGTCGGACACCATGCAGGACAAGACCGAGTCCATATCCTTTCTGTTAATCGAAGGTTTAAATACAGGAACTATCATGGAAGAACGATACCTCTCTTATCCGCCGAGTCTGCCAAGCTGCTGAAGTTCTTTTCTATCGAACAAACGTTTTACATCAAGAATAATAAGGTACCCCGAATCTTCCTTCGTTACACCCTGGATATACTCGGTCCCGATACCCGCAAGCATATGAGGAGGCGGTTGAATCGCGTCGATATCGACGGTAACCACCCGAACTACTTTATCGATAAAGATTCCCACGGCCATACCGTCCAGTTCCAGAATAAGAAAACCGCTCAACAGTTCTTCGTTTTCATCCATCACGGCCCGCCGTATCTGAAACCGCTTATGAAGATTGATGATAGGAATAATGATACCCCGGAGATTAAAGATACCTTCAACATACGCGGGGGCGTTGGGGATTGCCCGGATTTCAGTTATTTTCTGTATTTCCTTTACCTGCATGATATCGATGCCGTAAAGCTCTGTCCCCAATTGAAATGTTACCAACTGCATCTGGTTTTCTTGTCCGTCCATGAACATCCACCCGCCTTTCGTAAGTATATTGCTGTATCCTTAAGGGTCTTCTGCGTACTAATACACAATCATTACCGGTATTGAGCTTTTTCTTACCAGGTTAACCGTTGTTGACCCCAACAGATAGTCTTTAATCTTGTTTCTTCCGTGGGATCCTACAAGAATAAGATCCACATCTTCTTCATCCGCCTTCTTCAAGATCGCCTGCATGGGAGGGGCGCTGTCACAGACAAGCCGAACGGGTATTCCATGTTGTTTCAAGTACTGCACCTCGTCTTCGGCGCAATCCGTTATTTCCCCCTCTTCCCCGGAGAGAAAGAGGATAAAGTCTTCCGCCAGATCTTTCATGGCGTTACAATACAGCTGCAGAGCGTTTTCCGCCGCCCGGCTTCTGTCGTAGGGGAAGAGAACCTTTTTAATCGGGTTCCGCGATTTCGGGCAGACGATAACCGGCCGGGGTGATGAACGGATCAGATCTTCCACCGTGGAGCCCACCAGTTCCCGCTTATACTTGGCGTTCTCCCCCATCTGCCCGACTATCAGCACATCCCCCGACCTGGATTCCTCCGCCAGCTCCGCCGCGGGAAAACCTTCCCGAACAACCCCCTGCCAGGGGACACCCCGCTCCTTCGCCAGGCCCCGGCAGCGTTCCAGACAGTTTTCGGCGAATTGCCGCAGGTCCTGGGCAACCTTTTCATAGAAACTGCTTATCCCCGGGTCGGGCGGAATATAAATTCGTTCATAGGATATCTCATAGGTGCCTCCGGCATAGATATAGGGCACCTGTGTTTTCCTTTGATCGATGACAAATACGGCCTTAACGTTACTTTTTATCCTTTTCGCGATATTCAGCCCGTATTCATAAGCCTCAAAAGATTCCTGGGAACCATCGATACCAATGTCAATTTCTTTAATCATCGAATTATCCCTCGCATCTTCGAACTCTCCGATAGAAGTTTATTATGAAATCCGGGGATGCGCAAGGGATTAATAGAACGGAAAGTCGAGGACTCGCGCGGTCTTGAAAAAGACTGATGCCTGAGATAGTGTCAGTTAATATGTCCTGTAGAACATCCGAGATCAGGAAGGCGTCAAAAAAGCAAAAAACCAGGACCATCGGAGTGTTTACCGCCGAGGTGGATGAACCCTACCAATGCGCCGTATGGAAGGGAATCGAAACAAGGGCGAAAGACATGGGTGTCGGCGTCATCTGTTTCGTAGGACACCGGATTGATTCACCCATCGTGTCCGAAGCTACGGCCAATGTGGCTTATCAGATGGCGGATGATAAGAATCTGGACGGTTTGATTATCATCTCCACCACCATCGCGACCTTTATTGACAAGGAAAAGATCGGGAAGATATTTTCATCCAGGAAACGGCTTCCTCAGATCTCGGTGGGTTGCAAGGTTCCCGGTATTCCGAGCATCACGGTGAACGGTTTAGAAAGCATCGGTTATCTGGTGGAACATCTGGTGCGGGTCCATGGAAGAAGAAGGATCGCTCTCATCGGAGGACCTCAAGGTCATCCGGAAGCGGAAGAGCGGGAATTGGAATTCAGAAAGGCATTAGCAAGGGAATCCGTGAGTTTCGATGAACGCCTGGTAGCCCAGGGGGATTTTATGAGAAACTCCGGTGCCCTGGCAACCAAAAAAATTTTGGCGAAGAAGATTCCCTTCGATGCCCTTTTCTGTATGAACGACCGGATGGCCTTCGGCGCTCTTGATATGCTTCACCGGAATAATCTTCGCGTTCCCGAGGATGTGGCGGTAGTCGGTTTCGACGGTGTTGAAGAAAGCAGTTACAAAACCCCTCCCCTAACCACGGTAGAACAGCCCCTGACCGAACTGGGTTACACGGCGGTCGACACGGTTCTTGATATCTTAAACGGCAAGGAACCCGAGGATAAGGTTCTCATATGCCGCCCCCTGATACGGCAGTCCTGCGGATGCCCTCCCCGAAGACCCTTTCACCTTTCCTCAACGGAATTAGCGGAAGAGACCCCTTCCGAGACGGTCAGGGCTGTGGAGGAATTAACATCCCTTATTCTGACAGGCGATGAAGATAGGTTTATTTCCCATCTCAATACGACCCTGGCAACCACCCTGCGATCCGGTGGTGATCTGAAGATCTGGCATGATTACCTGTCGGTTATTCGCCGGAGAACGACCCCAAGCGGAAAACCGGTCGCAAAGCAACGGGAATCTCTCTTTGAATTTGCCAGGGCTCTCCTCGGGGATATTGAAAACCGTCATCATGCGGAACGAAGGGTGGCCGCCGAAAACAAACTGTCTTCCCTGCGCTCCGTCAGCGCCTCCCTTTCAGGGGGGTTTGAAATGAACATTATCCTCCATCGGCTTGAAACGGGACTTCAGGAGCTGGGAATTGGGGAAGGATTCCTGGTGCTCTTCCAGGGAGAAGAAAAACCCTCCCCCTCATCCCGCCTTATGCTGGCGCCGAAATGCCACGGGCGAAACGAAATCCCGGAAGGGGGAATCCGCTTTCAAACAAAACGGTTATTACCCCGGCACTGTGATATCAACTGGAGGGAATCTTCCTGGGTTCTGGAACCCCTGGTCTTTCAGGATGAACCTCTGGGTTATATGATGCTTCCCGGCGGCCTGGGTGAGTCGGCGGTATACGATGCCCTGGCTGAGCAGGTCTCCAGCGCCTTAAAAGGCACCCTGCTCCTTCAGCAGGTTCGCTCTCATGAAAAACACCTGGAAGTGGAGGTAGCCCGCAGAACCGCCGAACTTATCAAAACAAACAAGGAACTCACCCGGGAAATTCAGCGGCGGATGCACCTTGAGCAGGAAGTCTCCCAGATATCCAATCTTACCATGCAAAGGATCGGCCAGGACCTGCATGACGACATTTGCCAGCACCTGGCCGGTGTGGCCATGCATACATCGGTCCTGCAGAGCAGACTCTCCGAGACCGATACGAAGGCCGCAGCGAATCTGACACAGATAGGCGATCTTTTATCCGAGTCCATTAACAGAACAAAGCAGATCGCCCGGGGTTTGTATCCGGCAGGCCTGCCTGAGCACGGCCTGGTTTCGGCGGTGGAAGAACTGGTTGAATCGATCCGGCGGAGTTATCAGGTCTCAATTCATTTCATAGCTTCCCAGGATTTTGTCATCGACGATACCGATACGGCCTTACAGTTGTATCGAATCATTCAGGAAGCCCTGGCCAACGCCGTAAAACATGCCGAATCGAAACGTATTCAGGTGGGGCTCTATCTGGAAGACCGGGGACCGAAGGAAAGCATAAAGACAGCCGCTGTGTACGTGGCCGAAGTGATTGATTATGGAAAAGGAATGCCGCCGGAGATTCCCGACGCGGGTATGGGGCTCCGCATTATGCGTTACAGGGCTAAAACGATCGGAGCTGAACTGGTCATTGAGAGGCTTAACCCGGGAACCCGCGTTCGCTGCCGGGGGTGCTATCGAAAAGGAACTTCAGGATGAAAAGAGAGATACAATTTCTGGTGGTGGACGATCACCCGGTTTTCCGGCGGGGACTGGTAGCCCTGATAGAAAACGAAAGGACTTATGTGGTTATGGATGAAGTGGGATCGGTCCAGGAAGCCCTGCAGGCTCTGGAGAAAGGCCTTCCCGACATTGCCCTGATAGACATTTCTCTCATCGGGCAGAGCGGCCTGGATCTGGTGAAGACCATAAAAGCCTCTTACCCTCAGGTGGTCGTATTGATTATTTCCATGCACGACGAGGTAGTCTACGCCGAACGATCCTTAAAGGCGGGAGCCCGGGGATACGTGATGAAACATGAAGCCGCTTCGGTAATGAAAGAAGCCATAAAGACAGTACTTTCGGGGAAGATGTATCTATCACCGGTGATGCGGGACCGACTGCTTGAATCGATCTTCGTACAGAATGAGAAAGAAAACGGTTCGTTGGTGGAACGCTTAAGCGACCGGGAGCTGGATGTCTTACGGCTTATCGGTCAGGGTTATGGAGCAGCCGAAATCGCCGAAGTCCTGAATCTGTCCAGAAAAACCGTCAACACCTATCGGGAGAATATCAAAGAAAAGCTCAGCATCCCCAACGCGGGGGAACTGCGACGTTTCGCCATTAAATGGGTTCACAGCAGAAACTGACCCTTTAATCCGCCGGCTCCACCAGAACATCCGTCACCATACGCCAGTTGGTCTCCAGCCTTTTCACCGCCCCCTCAAGCCGAATAATAGCATTAAAAAAGATATCCCTGGAAGAGTTTCCCACCAGGAATTCAAAATCCCCCGGCTCGAGGATCCGGTTTTTATCATATCCGGTGAAGCTCAGTACATCGGTGGGCAAGGAAAAAGTAACCCTGACCGATTCTCCGGCTTTCAGATGGAGGCGTTTGAAACCCTTTAATTCCCGGACCGGCCGGACAAGGCTGGCATAGATATCCCGGACATACAGCTGTACTACCTCGTCTCCCTCCCGTTCTCCGGTATTGGTGAGCCGGAAGGAGATCCTGATAACACCGTCCATGGGGACCACGGAAGCCGGCACTGAAAAGTCGCTAAAAGAAAAGCGGGTATAACTCAAGCCGTAACCGAAGGGGTACTCGGCGCCGAATTCCGGCTGAATGGGAGTACCGGCGGATTTCAGTTTATAGTTATAAAAGAAAGGCATGGCTCCCGCTTTTTTCGGCAGGGAGACCGGAAGCTTTCCGCCGGGGTTTTTTTCGCCGAAGAGAATCTCCGAGACCGCCTGGGCTCCTGCCTGCCCGGGGAGCCAGGCCTCCAGCACGGCCGCCGCCCGTTGGAATATGTTCCCCAGATGATAGGGGCGGCCGTTAAACATCACGACGATGAGAGGCTTTCCCAAATCCGCCAGGGCTTCCAGGAGCTGTTGCTGCACCCCCGGAAGCTGTAAAGATGAGACATCGGAGCCTTCACCTACCGTACCGGTTAAAAACAACCCGGAAAGGTCGCCCACCGCCGCCACAATGCAGTCAGCCTTTTCAGCGGCCTGAAGGGCGGCGGAAAAACCGGAGGTGTCGTAACTGACGGAGGTTTTTTGTACGCTTCCTTCCAGGCCGATTTCACCGGGAAATACCGGGGCTTCTTTCGGCCGCTCGTGCAAGACCTCACAACCCTTCTCATAGATCAACCGGCTGCCGCACCTCCACGTCAACACCTCCCGCAGAGTTTTTACCTGGTGGTTTTCTTTCTCCAATTCACATAAACCGGCGGAAATGACATGGACGGGAAAGGAATACCCCCCCAGCATGCACAACCTCTCATCCGCCAGTGGACCCACCAGGGCGATGGTTTCCCCACCCTTCAAAGGCAGCACGCCGCTGTTCTTCAACAGCACTAGGGATTTCTCCGCCGCTTCAGCGGCCACGGCCCTGGATTGGGGGGAATTGAAAATAATCGACCCTTCTTCCGTGTAAGGGTGGTCAAACAAACCCAGCCGATATTTCTGTATCAATACCCGTCGAACCGCCTGATGGATATCCGCCAGGTCCAGAAGTCCCCGGTCCAGAGCTTTCTTGACACCCTCGGCGAAACAGTCAAAACCGGGCAATTCCACGT
Source organism: Spirochaetales bacterium (assembly GCA_016932135.1). Lineage (GTDB taxonomy): Bacteria > Spirochaetota > Spirochaetia > JAFGDJ01 > JAFGDJ01 > JAFGDJ01. The sequence continues at coordinate 26,946 of JAFGDJ010000233.1, forward strand.
CTATACCGGCCTTTATCGCCAGGGCTGCCGCTTCAGCCATATCTTCGGCCACCCGGTGTTCCTGATGGAGAAGACTGATACCCTGATAATCCGAAACGACCAAACCCTCGAAGCCCCACTGGTTCCTCAAAACCTCCGTCAGGTAGGTGTGGGACTCGTGAAAAGGAATGCCGTCGATATCATGATAGGCGGGAAGAACCGATCCTACGGAAAGACTTTTAATCACCATCTCAAAGGGAAGAAGAAACGTATCGTACAGTTCCCTTTCTCCGATTCGCACCGGTGCGTGATTCCGGCCCCCTTCACTGAAGGAATGTCCGGCAAAATGTTTCAATGTGGCCAGGACCCGGTGGTTTTCCCCCTGCAGCCCCCGGGTATAGGCGGTAGCCAGGGAACCCACGAGATAGGGGTCCTCTCCCATGGTTTCCTCGGTACGGCCCCAACGGGCATCCCGGCTTACATCGAGAACCGGTGCCAGCCCCTGCCGGGCTCCCACGGAAAAAAGTTCCGCTCCTATCATCCGGGCGACCTTTTCAACCTCGTCCTGATCCCACAGAGACCCAAGATTCAAACCCGCGGGAAAAAGGGTGGCTCCATCCGCCATAACACCGGCCAGGCATTCTTCATGGGGTAAGGCGGGGATACCCAGACGGGTATTTTCCACTAAAAACTTCTGTATCCGGTTTAATCCCCGAACACCTATAACCGGGTCCAGGGGAGTCGTTCCCAAAGGTCGGCTAATCTGACCGATACCGTCGCGCATAATTTCAAAAGGATCGACCTCCACCTTCCCCCGTTTACCGATCTGAGTCCGCTTTACCGAAATCTCTCCGTCTTCATGAAGAATGAGCCACACCGAATACATCTGGGCAATCTTTTCCCGCAGGTTCATTTCAGCTATAAGGTTGCCGGCAAGCTCAAGATAACTGCTCATTCTCTACCCCTTCACGGCACCGGCGGTCAGCCCCTTTACCACATATTTTTGCATGGTAAAATAGAAGAAAGCCATGGGAAGGACCGAGATGGTTATAAACGCCATGATTTGATTCCAAGCGGTGGTGAACTGCCCCTGGAACTGCATTACTCCCAGAGGAATGGTGTACATTTTCGCATCGTCCAATACCAGAAGAGGAAGCAAGAACTGGTTCCAGCTCTGGATGAGGATAATGATAGTGACGGTCGCGATGACCGGAGCGGAAAGAGGAAGCATGATCTTCCAGGCAAAGGTCAGAATCCCGCCCCCGTCGATGGAACAGGCATCCTGAAGGTCCTTGGAAATTTCACGGAAAAAACCGGTAAAAATAAAGATACTCAGGGGCAGATTAAAAGCGGTCTGAGCCAGGATAACGCCAAATCGTGTTCCCGTTAAATGCAGCCCCCGCAGTTGAAGATAGAGGGGAAGAATCGCCGTGGAAAGGGGAAACAGCATACCCATGATGAAGTAATTGAACAGTACTTTTCTTCCCCGGAACTGTATCTTCGATAACGCTATCCCCGCCGCCATGGAACAGACAAGAACCAGGAGAATAGTGAAAGCCGCAATAAAGACCGAATTGAAAAAGAATCCCCAGAAGACCCCCGATTTTCCCAGGATGGCCCGGTAGGATTCCAGCGTCCAGGGCTGGGGAAGCCCGAAGGGATCCGAAAGCAACTGCCCCTTGGTTTTGAACCCTCCGATAAGTACCGTGTATAAAGGAAAAAACATAAGAAGGGCAAAGAACAGAGATAAAGAAAATTTCCCCCAGGCAAAAGAAGAAGGCCGTTTCATCCTTGTAATTCCAGCGGTTTCTTTCATTTCTGTGCTTCCCCGACTATGTATTTCTGATAGAAGAGGTTAAAGACCAGACAAATCAGAAAGATAATCACTGCGATGGCGCTTCCGTATCCGAAGGCAAACCTCTTGAAGCCGAAATTATAAAGGTAGGTAACCAGAGTTTCGGTGGAATGAACCGGGCCCCCCTGTCCCATAGCCCAGACAATATCAAAGAGATTGAAGGACCCTACGATACACAAAAACACGGAGATAATAATGGTATTTCTGATACTCGGAATAATGATATGAAACACCACCTGCACCTTTGACGCTCCGTCGATAACAGCCGCGTCTTCCAATTCTTCGGGAACTCCCTGAAGCCCGGCGATGTAGAGAATCATATGGAAGCCGATATATTTCCAGCAGACGACGATAAAAATCGCCCAGAAGGCAAGATTCGTGTCACCCAGCAGCCCAATCTCCATTTTATCAGCGGTAAACCATTGGGAAAACAAGGTGGGCAAACCGTGCTGGGGATGATATATAAACCTCCAGATAATCCCGATTACAATTTCCGCCATCACATAGGGAAAAAAGTAAAGGCCTCTGAAAAAAACGGAACCGGTATATTTTTTTCTTGCCACCAGCAGAGCGAAGGAAAAGGCCAGGGGAAGCTGGATAATCAAGGAAAAGATTACTATTTTAACGTTGTTGTAAAGGGCTATACGAAAAATCCTGTCCTTAAAAGCCCGGATGAAATTCCCCACCCCCTGAAAATTGTTCAAAGGTCCCAGGCCTTTCCATTGGAAAAGAGAATAATAGCCCGACTGCAGTACAGGAAGAACAACAAAGGTAGTAAAGAGAATAAAAGCCGGAGCAACGAGGAAAAGGATGGTTGCATGTTTCTGAAAGGATGCCTTTCCTTTGGCTGTCAACGGCTTCATGATGTAATGCCTGCCTTCATCTTCAACGGTTGAAGGAATATGGCCGGGAGAGACCCAAGTCATCGCCTCTCCCGGTTTTTTTCCCTTCGCTGGATAGAATGCTATTTTTCCATCTGCCACGCATCATCGACCATGGCGGCCGCCTGAGCGGGGGATGCCTGACCAGCCAGCAGGGCAACTACGGCGTCCTTCACCGCTTCGCCCACTGCGGGGGGAAGGAATTGATCATAATAGAGTTGATAATATCCCGCGCCGGCTACCGCCTCGGCAATCACGCTGTTGAGGGTGCCCTCCAGGGCTTCCTCGGCTCCCTTGGCTACCGGAATAATACCTTCGACATCGATCAGCTCGATATTGTATTCCTTCTGTAAAAAGAACTTCAACAGGTCCAGCGTTTCATCGGGAGCGTCCTTGCCGACCACATAGCCGTTGCCCCCGCCCATCACGTCGGTATTCTTTCCTGTTCCACCGGGTACGGCGGGGAAGGAAAACCATCCAAGATCATCGCCGATGCCATCACCGGTGTCGGAGTTGGAAGCCTCTGTGGCGGGAGCCCACTGCCCCATGAGCTCCATGGCGGCCTTTCCGTTCCCCATCAAGGCAGCCTGATCGTCATAGGTTGCTCCCAGAAAACCGGTCTGGAAGGGTTCCAGAGCCGCCAATTCGAGAAGCATTTCGCCGGCCTTCACAAAAGTGGGATCCTTGAAGGAGCCTGAGCCGCCATAGGCCGCGTTAAAAGCATCCTGACCGCCGATTCTCATGGCCAGGTAGACCCACCAGAAATGGGCCGGCCATTTGTCACCGCCGCCGAGAGCGATGGGGATATATCCGGCAGCTTTTGCCTTCTTTATCACCGCCAGAAGTTCCGGCCAGGTTTTCGGAACCGAAGCGCCGATTTCCTCGAAGATCGCTTTGTTGTACCACATGCCTACGGCGCCCATATCATAGGGTGAACCGTAGTATTTTCCGTCATACCCGTAGACTCCCAGGGCTCCGATACCGACGATTTTAGAGAGATCGCTCTTTACAAAACCGGTAATATCCCTCAACTGGCCGGCTTCTGCGTATTCCACCATCACGCCGCCGCCCCAGGAATGAAACAGATCAGGGGGGGCACCGGCCTGAACAGCCACCTGGATTTTCTGCTTGAAGGCTTCATTTTCAAGCATAGTCAGTTCAACTTCCACATTGGGATTCTGGGCCTCAAAATCCTCTATTACCTTCAGCCTGAGCCTCTCCCTGGACTCATCACCCCCACCGGCGGAAAGGGCCCACCAGGTAATGGTTACCTTGTCTTGTTCAGTGACTTCTTCTTTATCCTCCTTCGCACATCCGGCGAAAAAAACGGCAGAAAGGATGAGAAGAAGCAATCCTGTCATTACCATAATACCAAGCTTTTTCATTCAGTGCCTCCTGTTTTTTATACAGTCCGGCCGTAAATCCGGCCGAGTCTTTATCCCTATTCTAATCGGGAAAGGAGAGTTCACAGAAGAGGATAAACAGCCCCTCTTGGCCTAGGACATTTTGCCTATAGAAGAAATTCAGCCCTGCAGATACTCCTGGATTCTTTTCACACTTTCATCATCGGTGTAGTAGTATTGCAGCCCCCGATGTTTCATCCTTACCGTTTCCCGGTCTTCCAGAGATAGTCCTTTTTTATACTCCCTGGGAGTGCAGCCCAGGCGCTTTAAAAACATTTTATTCATATACTTAGAATCGGAAAAACCGCTGTCCAGGGCTGTCTGCAGCAGGGTTGTTCCCGGCAGAGAGATCAAACGCATGGCCTTCTCAAACCTCAGGTTATTCATATATTCCTGAAAGCCGACTCCGAAATTCTTGGTAAAAAAATGTGAAAGATGAGTAGGGGAAACACCTTCATGGTCCGCCAGGTTTTTCAAGGTTGTCTTCTGAAGATAATGCGAATCCAGGTATGCTGAAATGCTGTTCATCCGTTTTATACACTTTACCCTGGACAGGAAAGCCGAATCGCTCATCCGGATATTAGGAACATTGGTAATTAAGACATTCAAAATAAAGCAGATATTGCCAAGGATATCCAGTTCGAAATTCTTTACCGCCTTTATATATGTCAGAGCGTTCTCACATACCCTATTGACAAAGCCAGCGCGTCTATCCGGTTCCAGATAGTCTTGAACACTGTTATTCTTAAATTCCAGGTTTTTAATCTCAGGAAAATATTCCTCACAGAAATGCCGGGAAACCTGCGTAACAATGGCGGTGATACCGCCGGATCCCCCATGAATCTCATGAGCTTCATAGGAATTAAGCAGTACCGAGGAGCCTTTTTCGATGTTCACGATTCCCTGTTTTAACCGCAAGGTTCCTCTGCCATGGAGAACCGTTAGAAGCTCCAGTTCATCGTGGATATGGGAATTGCGGTACCGGATGTTAATAAGAAAAATATTGATATGCCTGATTTTCGGATAGTGGACTAGTTCATACTCATCCTGCACGGCTTTCAGATCCATATCTTTCATACCAAGCGACCCCAGGTCATAGTACTACGTAAAACCTGAAAAGTACAAGGAAAATCGCAAGATTATCGTTTTTTTTAGGCAGGATTGTCATTGCGGGACGGCTCCGCCTGTCATAAGGTAGACTTATGAAAACTTTAGAACATATTCCCGAAATTTCCTTCGAAGGCAGCGGCAGCAAAACTCCCCTGGCCTTCAAATACTACGATCCCGAGATGATGATCCTGGGCAAAACCATGCGGGAACATCTCAAGTTCGCCATGAGCTACTGGCATACCATCAATGCCGGCGGCACCGACATGTTCGGCGGTGATACCATGGACAAGACCTTCGGCAAGGAGGGGATTGAACGGTACAAAGCCAAGGCGGATTTCGCTTTTGAATTGATGCGGAAGCTCCATATCGATTACTTCTGTTTCCATGATGTGGATATCGCCCCTGAAGGCGCCTCCTTAGGGGAAAGTATAAAAAAGTATATAATCATGGTCGATTACATCGAAGAACTGATGAAAAAATTCGATAAGAAATGTTTGTGGAATACCGCGAATATGTTCGGTGACAAACTGTTCATGGCCGGCGCAGCAACCTCACCTAACGCCGACATATACGCGGTGTCCGCTGCCAAGGTGAAGGTCGGCCTGGACGTGGCAAAACGTCTCGATGCCGGCGGCTATGTTTTCTGGGGCGGCCGTGAAGGCTACGACACTCTGATCAACACCGATATGGGCCTGGAACTGGACAACCTGGGACGTTTTCTGCATATGGCTGCCGATTATGCCGATAAGATCGGTTTTACCGGCGCTTTGTATATCGAACCGAAACCCAAGGAACCGACAAAGCACCAGTACGATTACGATGTGGCGACCTGCATGAATTTCCTCCGGAAAATCGGCCTGGAAAATCGATATAAAATGAATATCGAAGCAAACCACGCCACCCTGGCCGGACATACCTTCCAGCATGAACTACGAACCGCGGTGATCAACGGCAGCTTCGGATCGGTGGACGCCAACCAGGGCGATTTATTCCTGGGTTGGGATACCGATCAGTTCCCTACCAATGTCTATGACACGGCTTTAGCCATGTACGAGATTATAAAGGCTGGAGGCTTTACCACCGGCGGTCTTAATTTCGATGCCAAAGCCAGGCGGCAGAGCAATGCTATCGAAGATATTTTTCTGTCCTATATCGCCGGGATGGATACCTTTGCCTTAGGTCTGAAAGTCGCTGCAAAGATCATCGAAGACGGAAGAATAGACTCCTTTGTGGAGGACCGTTATGCCGGTTACAACCGTGGCATCGGCAGGAAGATTGTTGAAGGAAAGACAGATTTCGACGAGCTCTACAACTATGCCCTGACCTTAAAGGAAATCCAGGTGGAAAGCGGAAAGCAGGAATACCTGGAAAGCCTGATAAACAATATAATGTTCTCATGAAGTACATCGGCATCGATCTGGGAACATCATCGGTAAAACTGCTGCTTCTTACCGCCGAAGGCCGGGTGTTGTCGTCGGTTAGCCGGGATTACCCGATTCTCTACCCCAAGGATGGATGGACGGAGCAGCACCCCGCCGATTGGATAAGCGCGGTGAGAACCGGATTGCGGGAGCTTATCGCTAACGAGAAGAAAAGCGATATTGCCGGTATCGCCACCGGCGGTCAGATGCACGGCCTGGTAGCCCTGGATAACGACGAAAAGGTTATCCGGCCGGCGATACTGTGGAATGACGGAAGGACCCAGAAGCAGACTGATTGGTTGAATAACGAAATCGGCAAAAAGACCCTGGCGGAACTGACCGGAAATATCGCCTTTGCCGGCTTTACCCTGCCGAAACTACTCTGGATGAGAGAAAACGAACCCCGCCTGTTTGAAAAAATATCGGCTGTCATGCTTCCGAAAGACTATATCACTTACTGTTTGTGCGGAGAAATCGTCACCGATTATTCCGACGCATCGGGAACCTTGCTCCTGGATGTGGAAGATAAAAGCTGGTCGGAACAGATGTGCAGCCTGGCCGGTCTGGACCGGAACAAACTACCGAGGCTGTATGAAAGCTATGAAGTAGTAGGTACAATAAAAACGGATATCGCCGAGGAATTCGGTTTACCTAAGCAGGTGAAGATCATCGCCGGCGCCGGGGACAACGCCGCCGCCGCCGTGGGTACGGGAACCGTCGGCAACGGCAGCTGTAATATCTCTCTGGGAACCAGCGGCACCGTATTTATCTCCAGCGATGAATATGTAAAAGTCGACAACAACGCCATCCATTCTTTTGCCCATGCCAACGGCCGCTTTCACCTTTTGGGCTGTATGCTTTCGGCAGCCTCCTGCAACAAGTGGTGGATAGAAGAAATCCTGAACGTTCAAGACTACAACCGTGAATTATCCCTAGATCGCGGCAAGCTTGGGAAAAATGACGTACTCTTCGCGCCCTATCTTTCCGGGGAGCGCTGCCCTCACAACGACACCGCTGTCCGGGGAGCTTTTTTCGGTCTTTCCCATACCACCAGCCGGGCCGATATGAACCTGGCGATCTTGGAAGGTGTAGCCTTCGGACTTCGGGATGCCCTGGAGATAGCCCGGCACGCAGGCATTCATCCCGCCATTACCACCCTGTGCGGCGGCGGAGCGAAGTCATCCCTGTGGAGAGAAATCATCGCAAATGTGATGAACCTGCCGGTCCAGACGGTGGAAACCGAAGAAGGCCCCGCCTACGGTGCCGCTCTTCTCGCCGCGGTGGGTTGCGGAGAATATGAAAACGTCGCCGCCGCCTGTAAGACCGTGGTCAAGAAAACCGACACCATCGATCCAACAGAGAGCCTGGGCGGTCGATACGAGGAAAAATACCACCTGTATGGCCGACTGTATCCTGCAATAAAAGACATACATTTTTTATAGAATAGTCCCAGGCTTTCAAGGCAAGGGATCGATAGGTGTGAGTGTGAAGGATCAGTGATGTTGTTTGGGCAAAAAAAAAGCCTGGCGACGACCTACTCTCCCGCTTGCGCAGTACCATCGGCGCTGAAGGGCTTAACTTCCGTGTTCGGGATGGGAAC
>JAFGDJ010000234.1 GCA_016932135.1 Spirochaetales bacterium
ACCGGTGCCCTGGCCAGCCAAACCGGTCAGTTCGGCGGTCCCCCCACCATCTCCAATGTGGGGTTGGCGGATGATCCCTCGGGACACTTTGCCGTTACGGCCATTATCGCGGCTTTATATCAGCGGGAGCGCACCGGCCGGGGCCAACATGTGCGCATTAATATGCAGGAAGTTGTCATTTCCAGTTCCAGAATGTCTTTTGTGGAACAGGAAAACATGCCGAAACGGGGCGGAGCAATGCTCTTCGCCGGGAAGAATGCCCCGAGAAACACCTATCCCACGAAACCCCGTTTTGAAGGGGACGAGAACAACTATGTCTTCATTCTGGTCCGGGACACTCCGAATCAGGAAATGTGGAAGAACTTCTGTGATGTGATCGAGCGTCCTGATCTGGTGGAGGATCCCCGATTCTTAAACGGTTCCTTAAGACTGGATAATGTGGAGGCCCTGGAAACGGAGATACTCAAATGGACTACGGCGAGGGATAAAGAAGAGGTTATGCGACTCCTCTGTGAGAAAATGATCCCCGCGGGAGCGGTCCTCACCATTAAGGATATAGTGAATTCGAAGGATATGTATGAATCGAAGTTCCTGCAGACCATCGACCATCCGAGCCTCGGCAGAATTACCCTGCCGGGTTCAGCGTACAGAATGTCCGATACCTACGTTCCCGTTGAAGCGGCCCCTGACCTGGGACAGCATAACCGGGAAATCTATGAGGGTTTTCTCGGTTTGAAAGAGGAAGAATGGAAAGCCCTGAAGAACGAAGGATGTATCTGAAACCTTTATGTATACCCTGGGCGGGATATGCCTGGCCTTCCAGATGGCGGGCATGTCTCCCTCGTTGTCAATGGTTTCCCCGAAGATCGCCACCTTCCTTCCGAATTTCATGGTGATGGAGAAACTTCTTTTATAATGGGGTTGTCCTGTAAGGCTGGGTAGTCCTTTCTTTGTTATGGGACTTTTTTTGATAATCCCTGTTTCTCCTTCTCAAATGAAAAATGTGCTGCCCTGTCCCTTGAGTATAATCCGGAGGCTTGCGTAAGTGCTTCGACGGAGAACACCACGGGTTACTGGTACAGGAGGGAGAGCAGTACCCCTCGGCGCTAATTCCGCATGTTATGGAGCGCAGATGGAGTCTGTATTTTATAAGAAGTTATATTGTGTTTTCTTCTGAGGTGATTCCGCTTGATACTCCTTCACCGGATAACTATAATCCGTAAATCCGTGCTCAGGAGAATACATTATGCAGAAAGAGAAGGTCTATTATCCCTCCCTGGACATCCTCCGGGGGCTGGCTATCATTCTGATGGTACAGATACATTTCGTTCAGAACCTTTCCCCCCGGGAGGTCGGTTCTTCCTGGCTCTATGATGTTTCCATGATGCTGGGAGGAATCCCCGCGCCTCTGTTTTCTTTTCTCCTGGGAACAAGCCTTTTTATCTGGCTGCAAAACCGACGCGCGAAGGGTGTGTCCGATGAAAAAATCTCCGCCGTTGCCTTCCGCCGGGGGGCTTTTCTCTTCTTCAGCGGGCTCCTTTTCGCGGTGGCCATCTGGCTGCCCCGGGAAGTCTTCAACTGGGATATCCTCACCTTCCTGGGGGCTTCCACCCTCCTTCTCTATGCCATGAGGAATCTTTCCATCAGAAGCCTGCTGATAATCCTGGTAGCCGTCCTCCTTATCAGCCCGCCGCTCCGGGAACTGAGCGGCTATGCCGCCCACTGGGACCCGGTGTGGGAGGAGTACCTCTATGATTTTACCCTGCCGGATGTTCTCCTGGGCTTTCTGCTGCAAGGCTATTTCCCCATGCTGCCCTGGATCATGTTCCCCCTTGCCGGATTCATAGTTGGTAAAGTCTTCTTTTCAGAAACCGGGTCTGAAAGAAAGGAATCCTGTCTCTTTGTCTGGGGCGGAATTCTCGCCGCCTCATCCGCCCTGTTGATAGGGCTGCATTCTAGAACTTCCGGGGTGTTGGCCTATTATGCCAGTCCCTTCACCTTTTATCCCGGTTCCACCTCCTTTATCCTGGGGAACCTGGGTCTTATCCTCATCTTTTTAGGAATTTTAAGGCGGTGGACCGACCAAAAGGGGAAAACCCCCTCGGGAATTGTATACCGGTTTCTGGAAAGGTACAGCCGTTTTTCTTTAACTGTGTATATTGTTCATCACGTAGTCCATGTATGGCCGCTTTATGTAGCAGCCCTGGTGGCGGGAGAAAGCGACCCCTTCTGGTTCTACGCCGACGCCGTGGGAACTCCGATGGCCCTGGCCCTGGCGGCGGGGTTTATCCTTCTGTTTTATCCTGTTATGGGATATTTGCAGAAACGAAAGAGATATACCTTCGAGGGTCTGCTTCGCTGGTTTTCAGAGACCTGATGTTCGGGTAAAATATACTATAAGGGAATCTCTAAAAACTAGGTTTTTGTAATAATACGGGAATAATACATGAAATGTATACAACGTTATTTCCTTGTAATGTAAAAACATAGTTTTTATCCGATAGGTTCCCTTGTGGGCGAACATTATGGTAAAAACTCAGCTAATGCTGAGTTTTCAGAGGTGCCCATAAACAAATCGTACTTTTTTCTTCCGACATTCCCTCAACACTTTCTACCTTTCATTGGTAAACCAGATCGAGCTTATCCACGGAATGAAAAACAAAAGGGAAATACCGATTCTCGCTCATCAATGTGCCCGCTGGAATATCCGCGTTATTACCAGCGATCAGGATATTCAAAAAACCGGGGCTGAACATCGGTATCATTGACCCCGTTATAGGGTTATCCTATAATATAGAACGAGGTGGTACATATGAAAAAATTCTTTTTCGTTATTGTACTTATATTCCTTGCTGCGACTTTTCTTCCGGCTGAAGCTGGATCGGACACCAATCTGAAGATCAGTATTTCCAAGGCTGTGGAAGAATTCTCCCGTATCTGGCTCGAATTACACCCCGACCCCGTATCGAAACAGGGTATTGCCGTCCTGGAGATCGAGAACAACTCCGAGAAGGCTCAGTCGGCAAAGATAGGCCGGCTTATCCGGGCGTATCTCGAAGAGGCTATGGACCGGAGCCTGATTTTCGTGCTGACCGACCGGGAAAATCTGGAAAACATTCTCGAGGAAATCACCTTTTCCGCCGGAGGGATGGTCAGCGACGACAGCGCGGTGCAAATCGGCGAATTAACCGGTACGGCCGCCCTTATCAGCGGCAGTGTCGTCGAAGAAGGTTCGGATTTCAGAATACAGCTCAAGCTGACGGCCATTGAAACGGGCGAGGTTGTCGCCGTTACCGGGTTCTCGCTCCCCCAGAAGGAACTCGTCGAGGCGTCCACGGAACTCGAGTACACCTATGTGGCGGCCAACGGAATAGGGTTAACCGTCAAACCGCAGGCCTATCTCTACGGAGCGGAGACCTTTAATAAATTCAATCCCATGTTCTTGGATATTGCCGTCAAGTACCGGCCGAATCGAAGCATCATGTTGTCGGCGGGAATCTTGAAAAACCTCATAACGACGATGGATCTGTACCGGTGGGATCCTTCCGAGTATCCTGACCAGGAGAGGTTAGTCTATAGCGACGTGCAGCCCGACCTTCCCTTTCCGTCCCTGACGGACGATGAGATCGGTCAGATCACCGGAGCCTTCTCGGGGGGGACGGGGGTGCACCTGGATTTTCAGTATACCCTGAATATAACGCCTTTTTTCAATGTTGGCATCAATGTAGGCATCCTGGGGTTCCTGCGCCCCGTGCTGACCGTATTATACGGAAGCTCAGGAGACCTCTATTTCAACGACAGCGGGTACGATGACGGCGGGCTTATTTCCGACGGTGAGTTGACGGATATTGCACAGAAGGACAAGATGCCGATGGAATACGTGTTCAACTCATTGCTGGGGGGAAAGATTGAGCTATGCCCGGAGTTCTTCATCACACCTCGCATGGCTCTTTCCGGGACTGTCGGGTACATGTATACCTTTCCCATGGGCCTCCGGGAGGTCCTGGCATCGGAACGGCAGTGGGCCTATTATTCCTCGGCCATCGAGAGCAATTACAACGAAGGCGCCATCGAGAAGTATTACGGGTTCAATCCCCTCTACGCTCCCGGCGGCGGCGAGTGGTCCCTGGATCTGTCCGGCTTCTACGCCGGCTTATCTCTTTCAGTGTTCTTTTAAAGGAGATGGGCTGTCACATTCAGCATGTACTGGTCAGGTTTTAACAGGAAAGCCTGTGAGCCCTGTAACACCCCGCCGCGGCTGTGAACAGTGATTTTTTAACTGGAAAGCAGCTTCGACAAGCTTCTCGACCAAGCAGTTCCTCTGCGAAGGGTTTTGTATTGAAAAAGATAACGCCCTTGTCTCAAGTATTATCTACACTCCGGATATATGGTCCCTGCTCCCGCGGCACTTCTGCCATCCTTGGCAGTCGGACACCGAAGGTGCGCCGCAGGCACACCGAAGGTGCCCACTCACAATGGTTGTAACACCACAACAGTATTCGCCCTTGAGTGGACTTCGGCGCGAAGCGCGAAGCCCACCTTGCGGTAAAGATGAGAGTAGCCATCCTTCCAGGATGGCTACCGAATATAATCGGGCTGAGTGGACACGGTACCCCGTGCCCACTCACAATGGTTGTAACACCACAACAGTATTCGGGCTGAGTGGATTTGAACCACCGACCCCTTGACCCCCAGTCAAGTACGCTAAACCCCTGCGCTACAGCCCGATAAATCCCGATTACAATACCACAGGACGGGAAAAAAAGTCAATCTGCCTTGTTAGTATCAGGTCTCGGGGATCTGTATCTGTGGATGGAAGTTATAATCCTGTCTTGTCGATTGACAGCTTAGGGTATCGATAGGAGCATGGAAGAAACTTACCTTCTACGGGTGAGACGGTTACCCTGGATCTGGCTTCATACGTTGAAGATCTCTGTGGCTTTATAGTTATCGGTGGTAAAAAAACCGAACTAAGGCCGGCAAAGCAATAGAAAGAAATCAATAATTTATTGAACGGTCTACTCGTTACCGAGGTAATACATCAGCAGGGGGCTCAGTTCGTCGATGGTCTGCCAGTTCAACCGGTAGGTGATGTTCCGGTTGTCCTCCGATTTTTCCGTGATAAGGCCGGCGTCTTTCAACTGAGAGAGATGGCGGGAGATAACCGAGGGGGATAATTTCATCTTCTCGGCGATGGATTTTCCGTTCAGTCCGTATTCCATCCGGGCTATGAGTGTCAGTATCCGCAGGCGGCGTTCATCCCCTATGGCCCGGGCGATCCGCAGGGCTGTTTTCCCGGCTTCTTCCCTCGATCGGTCCTCTTCAGTGCTTCTGGTACAGTCATACAGAACGGTAATGTTCCCGTAGCCGAAGTATTTCAGATGAGTGGTAAGGGTATGGCAGACGGGAATGTAATGGACTGATGTATAGGGCTGATCCGCCGGTATGGGGGGAGGGAGTTCGCCGCTTTCGGAGAATTTTTTATATACCCTTGTGCCGCCGGAACGGATGAGCAGTTCCTCCAGTTCGCGGTTCCCCGCGTCCCATAAATTTCGGCAGGTTTCCATGTCTTCCCGGAAGAATCGTTCCCAGTACTCCGTCCACAGGGCGACGGCCCGTTTTCTCATCTTTTCCAGATTATTTGCCCATTCCAGGGGTGTGGTGATACAGTCAAAACAAAGGTCCAAGGAAGTATCTGCCATCAGTTTTGTTATTGATTCCCGGTTTATCCGTTCCGGCAGGGTTTCCAGAGGATAGACTCGGCCGAGGAGATAGAAGGCCAGCTGTCGTTGATCCAGTGTTTCGACCCAGTGAATGAACCCCATGACATCCTGGGGGTCCGGGCAATCGATGGCCAGCTCGATGAAAGCGGGACCCAGCTGATAGGTTTCCGAAAAGATCTTCAGGGTTTCCATAAAGGATTCTCCCAGGGCGGATGCCGCTCTGGCCTTCCATGGCCCCCGGCGCCAGGGATGAGAGAGAACCTGCAGCCCCGAAATCATTTCCATTACCGGTGAGGTTTTCAGCTCGGTCATCCTGGTCAAAGGATCGTTCGGTTCCGCTCGTTCAAAAGGCATGGTAATTCTCCGTCTTGAGCAGTCTACAGTAAAATCTTCCTTCTATCACCTGGAAAGCACCTTTCATCATTTTTTATGTTTATGGATGAAAAGATGCCCCGTGGTGAGGGAGATAAGGACCCGGGAGAGGGAAAAACGCTGTTTACCCGATTGTATTGTTTTCCGGGCATCGGTGATTCTCTTGGCGTCCCCGGCTAATTCTTTCAGCCGTTCCTGAACCATCAGGATGTCCATATCGTTCATCTGGAACCTCCTTTTGAAAATATGTAATTGCATAATTGTGCAACTTAAATAAATATACTATCGATCGAGTCTTCCGTCAAGAGGGGAAAGCTGTTTTTCTATTTTTCCTTGATTTCTTTTATCCCGCGGGCGGCGATATCTTTACGCTCCCGGAAGAGGATGTGTTTCCGAGCGTAGAAGTTCCAGAAGAAGACCGTGGAGCCGCTGATTATCTTGGAAAGGAGATAATAAAGCCCCGTCACCTCGGTGAAGAACCACAGGAGCAGGGCGTTCAGACCGACCCCCACAGTCCCGACGGCAAAGAAGAGGATATATTCCAGGATTTTACTTTTCAGGGAGCGGTGGGGAAAAATCCAGGTAATCGACAGGAAGTAGGTGACGTTTGTTCCGGCGTAGAAGCCGATGCAGGCGGAAAGCTGATAGTGCAGCCCGATTATTTCGGTGAGAAAGGCCAGCAGACCGAAATCCACGCAGGTGGCGATGAGACTGGCAATGACGGCTTTGGACAAAAAGGGAAAGGTTGCTGTAATCTTTTCAGTGATCGTCTTTATCATAGCCGGTTCAGCAGGTCCGCCAGATCATACAGGTTTTTCGGTTTTGTTGCCATGGCCCCGTGAAGGGATCGGGGAGAAACAAGCCAGGCCCGGTGCCCGGAACGGCCTCTCTGAAAATCCGGCGGAAGGGTAAAGGCGGTGATTTCCTCTGCGGAGAGGCCATGAATCTCATCCTCCCGGAATTTGAACCTTCGGGCGTTGGTGGAAAAAAGGATGAGTCCCCCGGGGGTGAGTCTTCGGGCAGCCAGGGAGAGGAGACGGCCGTGATCCCGCTGGATATCGAAAAAGCCCTCCCGGCTCTTGGAGTTGGAAAAAGTCGGAGGATCGATGAAGATCAGGTCGTAGGTATCCGAAGAAGTCTCTAAAAAGGTCATACTGTCCTGGCGTACTATACTGTGTCCTGCTCCGCGGAAGCCGTTGGTCAGCAGGTTGTCCGCTCCCCAGTCCAGGTAGGTTTTGGAGGTGTCAACGCTGACAGTGGAAACAGCCCCGCCGGCGGCGGCGTAGACCGAGGCGGTTCCGGTGTAGGAGAAGAGATTGAGGAACCGCTTCCCCTCCGACAGGCGGCGGATGAGTTCTCTGGTTTGACGGTGGTCGAGAAAAATTCCCGTGTCCAGATAGTCTGTCAGGGTAACCAGGAAGCGGAGGCCCTGTTCTTCAATTTTAAAGCGTTCGGTGGTTTCGGCTATCCGGGTGTACTGGGAATCTCCCCGCTGCCGCCGCCGGACTTTAAGGATCAGGTCCTCCCGCGAAAGGCCGAATTCCCGGCGGATCACCGTACAGGCATCCTTCAGCCGCGTGGCAGACCTGGCCTTGTCGATTTCCGGCGGCGGGGCGTATTCCTGGACATGAACCCTTATTTTCCCGAAAACGTCCTGGTAGAGGTCCGCCGCCAGGGCGTATTCGCTCATGTCGGCGTCGTAGAGGCGGTAACAGGTAATCTTCTCCCGTTCCTTCCAGGCTTTCAGGTGCTTCAGGTTCTTCCGTAAGCGGTTATGGAACATTTCCCCGCCGGGAGACAGTCCTTCGTCGGCCTTTTCGGTAAAGGCTTTCCTGTCGGCACCGGAGAAGATCTCGAAATGGTACAGCCGGCACTCGATGGGGCCGTTGAACATGGTATTGACGCGGTCGGCCTTCATGCCGGCGGATTTCTGGAAACCTTCGTCGGGGCTTAAGATCGACACGGACCACCCGGGGAAGGAGGAACGGAAGACCCGGCCCAAGACCTCCGGCAGGTCTGTCCCTTCTTCGCTGCCCATGCGTATGCCGTAGGGCGGGTTGGTCACTAGGAGTCCGGTTTTCCCCGGCAGGGGATTGGTCAGCCGGTCTACCGGGCATTTCTTGAAGGTGATTTTCCCTTCCAGCCCCGCCGCCCGGGTGTTGGCTTCGGATGATGAAACGGCTTTTCTGTCCACATCGAACCCGAAGAGGGGAGGCATGCGGCTTTCTCCTTCCCGGCGCCGCTCCAGGGCTTCGGTGATCAGGTCGTTCCATACCGCCGGTTCAAAGCCTTTCCAGGCGGGCAAAGGTTCCTCTTTCCTTAGGAGTCCAGGGGCGATATCGGCGGCCATCATGGCCCCCTCGATGAGCAGGGTCCCCGATCCGCACAGGGGGTCTATGAGGGGTTTACCCTGGGCTGCGAAGCTGTCCCACCGGGCCCGGCAGAGGATGGCCGCCGCGATGTTTTCCCGCAGCGGTGCGGCCCCTCCGGAAATCCTGTACCCCCGCCGGTGAAGACCGCCGCCGGAAAGGTCCAGGGACAGTACCCCCCGGCCGCGCTCCACATGGATGTGAATAATGAGATCCGGAGAACGGCTATCCACTGAAGGCCGGGTGCCGGAGGTTCGGCGAAAGGTGTCCGCCAGGGCGTCCTTCACCTTCAAGGCGGTAAAATCGGGACTGTCGGGAAAATGTTTCCCGATGACCGAGGCGGTGACGGCAAAACTGCCGGTGCAGCTCAGGTGATCGTTCCAGGGAACCTGTGCCGCCAGGGCGTAGGCGTCGGAAGCGGAGGCCACGGGAGCTTCTTTCAGTTCCAGAAAGACTCTCGAGGCCAGGCGGGACCACAGGCAGAGGCGGTAGGCCGTTTCCAGGGTACCGGTAAAACCGACTCCCGCGGGCCGGGGGGATATATCAACGCCGCCGGAGGCGGTTATTTCCCTTTCCAAAAGGTCTTCCAGGTGTTTCGGGCAGGAGGCATGGAACCGGTACGTCATGGTTCAGAGTATACCCGATTATGGGCTCGAAAGGAATCCTCCGGAAACGACGAATCCCCGCACCGCACCTTCTTGCGATATTTCCCGAATCGCTGTAGTCTTTCCCGGGGGGTGCTTTGATGAAGACCTACGTCGATTACGCAAAAAAGATTGCCGAAACCCTTTGTTCCTTCGGGAACCACCCGGTCTACGGGGGGCGGCAGGCCGGAAGCCGGGCGGAAAACGCCGCGGCGGACTTTCTTGCCGGTGAGATGAAGCGCCTGGGCCTCCAGGATGTACGAAAAGAGGGTTTTCCCTGCGATTTCTGGGAGTTCCGCGGCGCTTCGCTCCGAGTGGAAACCCCGGAAGGCGCCCTTCCGGAAATTCAGCCCTACGCCTACGCCTCCGGCGGCACGGAAGGCGAGGGGATTACGGCGGAGCTGTTGTACCTCCGCCGGGGGACAGAGGAAGATTACCGGGGCGTGGACGCCCGGGGTTGTATCGTCCTCATCGATATCGACATGGACGCCGATTGGTGGATCGATGCCCCTGTCATGGAGGCGGCCCTGCACGGCGCCGCGGCGGTGGTGAGCAGTTGTTCCGGCGGGTACGCCGGGCATGATGAGGATACCTTGAACTGCCAGGATTTCTGCGGTCCCCTCTCCATTCCTTCGGTGAATATTTCCCGGCGGGACGCGGATAAGCTGAAAAGTCTCTGCCGGCAGGGCCGGGTAAGGGTTACCCTGCAGGTGGACAACGAAGTGCGCCCCGGGGGACGAAGCTACAATATCTCGGGGAAGATTCCCGGGAAACACCCCGATGAACTGATCATCGTGGGGGATCATTACGACAGCCATTTCCGGGGTTTTCAGGATAACGCTTCGGCGGTGGGGATGACCTTAAGCCTGGCCCGCTGGGCTTTAGAAACGGCTTACCGGCCCGAACGCACCCTGATCTTCATCCTCCACGGAGCGGAGGAATGGGGCTGCATGGACACCCGGTACGACTGGGCCGTGGGCGCCTGGAACCAGGTAAACCGGCTGCACCCCCAGTGGCAGGGCAAGGCGGTGGCCTATTTCAATTTCGAACTCCCGGCCTACCAGGGAGATTCCTCCTGGTACCTGGCATCCTCGGCGGAATTCCATTCCTGGAGCGACAGGCAGCTCGACACTGTGGATCCTCCCAAGGATTGTTACCCCGGGGGTATCCGGCGCCCCTGGTGGTCCATCACTCCCTGGTCGGACGAATGGTCCTATTCCCTGGCGGGCATCCCTTCCTTTATCAACGGGTTCATGCTGAAGGCCGACGGGTCCTTCGCCGATTTCATCCATACCATCTATCACAGTCAGTACGATACCGCCGACACCTGGAACGGCGAGGTCTTCGCCTTTAATTTTTCCGTCTTCACCCGTCTTATCCCCGCCCTGGATCAAAGCCCCGCCGTGCCGTTAGATTTCTCCTTCCGGGGGAAGCACCTGGAATCAACCCTGGACGAGGATCTGCTTTCCGCCGCCGGGGCAGACCTCCCGGCCCTTCGGCAGGCCCTGCAGCGGTTTACCCAGGCCGGGCGGAAAGCCTGGGAAAGAGCCGAGAGGATCAATGAAGGCGGCCTGCCGGCCTCCGAAGCCCGGCAGCTGAACGAAACCCTTCTCAAGGCATACCGCCTCTTTCAGGATCACCTGGTCCGCTTTACCTGGAGCGAAGAGCCCATTTACCCACACCAGGGCTTGCAAAAAAATATCCGTCTGGCTGAAGAGGCCCTTACCCGCCTGGGGGAGGGCAGCCCGGCCGAGGCGGCGGAAGCCTTGTCGGGAATCGACCTGAACTATCTCGCCCCGGCCTTCAGCCGGGAGGTGTTCTTCAGAACCATGAACCAGACCCTGGACCCGGCGGCTCGGGACAGGCAGTTCTGGGGAAAGGGGAGAGTCGTTTCGGCGGTGGACTTTTTCGAGGAACTGCGGCTTCTTAAAACAGGAAGGTCTCTTGACCGGGCTGCAGTGATGATCGAGGTAAAACGGGACGGGATAAAAGAAGATCTCCGCCTTTCGCTGCAGAGTGAAGCAGAGACCCTTGAGGCGCTGGCTCTGTTATTGGAGGGTCTTGAGCCGAAAGGATAAAAAAAGCCCGGCCGCCGAGAGGCTGCCGGGCTGTATGAAAGACTAGAGTCTTTAGAACGGCCGGTCCGCCAGGTACTTGTAGGCGGCGTACTGTTCCTTCACGTCTTTTCTCACCTTTCCAAGAAGCATTTCCGCCCGGGCGGGGTCGGAATCCTTTAACGCCCTGAAGCGGATTTCATTGTACATGTATTCGGCGATATCCACCGAAGGTTCCTTGTAATCCAGGGTCAGGGGATTCTTGCCTTCCGCGGCGTTTTCCGGATTGTACCGGTACAGAGGCCAGGCGCCGGAATTGACCGCCAGTTTCTGCTGGTCGGTCCCCAAGGTCATGTTGATGCCGTGGTTGATACAGTGGCTGTAGGCGATAATCAGGGAAGGCCCTTCGTAGGCTTCCGCTTCCAGGAAGGCCTTGATGGTCTGCATCCTGTTGTATCCCAGGGCAATCTGAGCCACGTACACGTAGCCGTAACTCATGGCCATCATCCCCAGGTCTTTCTTCTTGGTGCCCTTGCCGCCGGCGGCGAATTTCGCTATAGCCCCCACGGGGGTGGCCTTGGACATCTGACCGCCGGTGTTGGAATAAACACCGGTATCCAGAACCAGAGCGTTGACGTTTCGTCCGGAGGCCAGAACATGGTCCAGCCCGCCGTAGCCGATGTCGTAGGCCCATCCGTCGCCGCCCAAGATCCACACGCTGCGTTTGATGAGATAATCGGAAAGGGATAGCAGTTCCGCCGCGTCGGGGCTGTCGCTTTTCGCCAGCTGCTTCTTCAGATCCTCCACCCATTGGCGCTGGTTTTCGATTTCCGCCTGCTCCTTCTGGGGGTTGTCTTTGATCTTTGTCAGCAGGCCGGCGTCGATACCCTGAGGTTTCGCCTTTATGAGACGGTCCAGCAGTTCGCCGGTGTAGACGGTCATCCGGTCGGCCGTCAGGCGCATGCCCATGCCGAATTCCGCGGCGTCCTCGAAGAGGGAGTTGGACCATGCCGGGCCCCGGCCGTCCTCCCGGGCGGTATAGGGAGTGGTGGGCAGGTTGCCCCCGTAAATGGAGGAACAGCCCGTGGCATTGGCGATGACTGCCCGGTCACCGAAGAACTGGCTTAAGAGCTTCACGTAGGGGGTTTCACCGCACCCGGCGCAGGCACCGGAAAACTCGAACAGCGGCTGGAGGAGCTGACTGCCCTTGGTGGTGTTCCGCTTGATCAAGGCGGGGTCGGTATTGGGGATGGAAAGGAAGAAGTCCCAGTTTTCCACCTCCTGTTCCCTTAAGGGAAGCTGGGGATGCATATTGATGGCCTTTTCCTCGGTTTTCTCGCCGCCGACCTTC
>JAFGDJ010000235.1 GCA_016932135.1 Spirochaetales bacterium
AAGAGCCTTGATGATCTTGTTGAACAGCATGGGCACCGAGAGAAACATGGTGATTTTTCCCTGCTTCATGTCTTTAAGAATCTGCTGGATGGCGATACGCTTGGCAAAGACGACCTCGGCCCCCACGGAAAAGGACTCAATAAAGACCGCCAGCATGGAATAGGAATGGTGAAGTCCCACCATGGCGTAAAAGACATCGGTGGGAGAAAGATTCATATTCCCCTGGGCCAGATAACAGTCGGAGACGAAATTCCGATGACTCAGCATAACCCCTTTGGAGGTTCCGGTGGTACCGGAGGTAAAAAGAATCGCCGCCAGATCTTCCGAGGCAGGCATGGGGTGTTCCGGCATAGGCGCTTTTTCAATATCGAAAATATAATTGGGCTTGGTATTCCACAAAGCTACCCTATCGTCCAGCTTCAACTTCTCCGGGTTCAAGGCGTCGTATTTTTCCTCATCCACGAAAAGGAACCGGGCCCTGGAACGCTGAATAAGGTAGGCCGTCTCATCATTTTTCAACTGGTAATCAATGGGAACGACCACCCCCCCGGCAAAATGGATGGAAAGATAGGCCACCGCCCACTCGGGAGAGTTTTTCCCCGTCAAGGCTACCGTCTCCCCCTTTTTAAGGCCCTTTTTCAAGAGGTACGCTGCGGTGGAATGGATTTTTTCCTCCGCTTCCCGGAAGGTCAGGCTGAAGGCCTCGGGGTCGTAGCAGGTAAAACAAGGGCGGTCGGGAAACCTGCGGGCGGTAATGGTGAACACCTCGGGAAGGGTCGGCCACTCGCCGGTAAAAACGTCTCCTCTGTACTCTTCTAAAAACAGCCAAGGTTTAGGATCATGTTTCATAGTGTCTCCTCTGTTCCGGTCCCTTTGTCCGGCAGTGTTGTTACCCGGTTTTTCCGGGTACGGGATAGGTATCTTCCGGTACGGTAAATTTCCCCTGCATCAGAAGCACGGCGGCCAGCCATTTGTACGCCGAAACCAGGGTGTTGAGAAAGCGGAAGCGAAGAAGCTTTCCCTGGTGAAAGAACTCCAGCCGCTCGCCGGATTGGACATTGATGCTCTGAATCTCGTCCATCGGGAAAACCAGCAGGTCGCCTTTCAACGATGAAAGCTGCAGCCGATCGGCGAATATCGAAAGGGTGCCGAAATGCATCTTTTTAAAAGGCTTGTTCCGCTTTCCCTGCATGAGCCACACCCGAGAGTCCTCAAAAACCGGCTGATCCTTTTTTTCACCTTCCTCCAACAGCCCTTTCAGATACGCCAGCTGCCATTTGTTCCATTCTCGGATCGTCTCGAAATAGAGCTCTTCCGATCGCTTTTCGAAAAAACCGTACCGATTTAAATGAACAGCATATCCGCAGGCAGTGCAAGTAAAGAGACTGAAATGAGATTCCAGTTTTGCAATACTTTTACAATGGGGACAGATGAACAGGGCAAGTTCAAGATTTTCCGCCAATCTTTTCCCCTCCACTACCAGAGGGTTTTTCTTCAGATAGTCATACTCATCATATTCTAAAAGCCGGTTCATTTTATCGAAGATCTGATCCACCGAAAGATTTTTCAATTCTTCGGTGGAGAATCCTTCGGTAAACTCTATAATCACCCTTCCTTTACGCCGTTTCCTGGACCAGCGGGGTTCGGCCAGGTACCCGCCCTTAACCAGGGGAACCACCACCGGAACCTTTAAGACCTTCAGAAGTTTTGCCGTGGCATAGAGAAGAGGTGTGGTATGACCGTCCCAGTTTCTCCTGCCTTCGGGGTAGATGCCTACCACCCCCCCCGATTTAAGGCGTTTCATGATATGTTTCACCGATTCCAGGTCGCTTCGGAACTTGGTTTTGGGAATGGCCCCTACCAGGGTGAGAAAAAGGCGGGAAAATCGGCTGCGAAACTGGGTATCCGAGGTCACCCAGCTGATCGGGTGCCGTAGAAGAGTAGCGATGATAAAGGGATCCGAAAACATGACATGGTTAGGCAGAACAATGTACGGGGGTGTATACCGGGCAAGGATTTCTTTCCCTTCCATGGTCACCTTAAAACGGCGCACAAACGCCCCTCCAACGGTTGCTTTTAAGAAGGGGTACAATCTGCTCTCTCGTATCACCGGCTGTCCATTCTTCATCCCCTCACCTCCAGCGTCTTTCGGTCATTGGCCGAATAATGCTTTCACAGTTGATCAGCATGCCATATCCTGTCGATTTTTCCAAGGTATCCCTTTCCAAAAAAAAGGCTTGATGGATGAAAAGCCTCTCCGGTATACTCACCGGTATGACAGTACTTCTCATCTTCCTGAGTCTGCTATTTATTCTAGTGTTTATTCTTCTCCTTCGAACCTTCGCTGTTTCGAAAGGCGCCCCCCTGCCGCCCTACGTGGCCCAGGAACGGGAAAATCCTCTGGCGGCGGAGAAACTCGCTCAGGCAATCAGGTTTCGCACCGAATCGTTCAGCGATCTCGGGAACATCGACCTGAAAGGCTACGAGGGTTTTCACCACTTTCTCCGTCAGGCTTTTCCCCTGGTCCATCGCCACCTGCAGCGGCAGACTATTTCTGACTACGCCGTTCTCTACACCTGGCAGGGTAAGGACGAAAGCCTGCAGCCGGTGGTACTCATGGCCCACTGGGATGTTGTACCGGTAGCCCCGGCGGAAGAAGTCCGCTGGACCTACCCGCCCTACGGGGGTGTCCTGGCCGACGGCTATATCCACGGCCGAGGCAGCCTGGATGATAAACTATCCCTGATTTCGATCTTCGAAGCGGTGGAAACCCTTTTATCCCAGGCCTTCCAGCCGGAGAGAACCGTGTACCTGGCCCTGGGGGGAGATGAAGAGATTGGCGGCACCCTGGGAGCGGCGGCTACAGTCCGATACCTGGAAGAAAGGAACATCCGCCCCCTGTGGGTTCTGGACGAAGCCTCGGTCATACTTCAAGGGGGACTACTCGGTATCACCCGGCCCCTGGCCCTGATCGGGGTGGCGGAGAAGGGTCACGCCGATATCATGGTGATCGCCCAGGGAAGGGACGGCCACGCCTCCATGCCTCCGGCCTCCACCGCCGTGGGTATCCTGGCCAAGGCTGTCTGCCGGGTGGAAAAGCGGCCATCCAGGATCCGCCTGCTCCCCATGGTCCGTCGCTTCCTGGAAAACCTGGCGCCCCACACATCCTTCGCCCTGAAGCTGGTGCTGTCGAACCTGTGGCTGACCGGCCCCCTGGTGGGCCGTATTCTGGCAAAAGCCCCCTCATCCAATTCCCTGGTCCGAACCACCCGGGCTTTTACCGTTCTACAGGGGAGTTCCGCGGAGAATATTTTACCGGAAAAAGCCGCAGCCATTGCAAACTGCCGGATTCTGCCGGGAGATTCCGTTCAAGACACCTTGACGGCCATCAGGAAAGCCGTCCGGGATGAGCGGGTCACGGTGGAGGTTTTTCGCCCGGAAGATTCGGGGGAGCCGGTTCCTCCGTCCCCCCTGGAGGGTGAAGGCTATAAAAAAATAACCGAAACCCTGTCGGAGGTCCTGCCCGGGGTGGTCCCCTGCCCTTTCCTGTTCAACGCCACTACCGATTCCAGGTATTTTTCCCGGATCTGCGACACTACCATCCGGTTTATGCCGGTGATTTTACAGAATGAAGATCTTTCCTTGTTTCACGGAACCAACGAACGGGTATCCGTTCGCAATCTCAGTCAGTACGTGGAATTTCTCGTACATCTGTTGAGGAAAACATGAGCGAACAAACCTCTTCCGCCGGCGGGAGCCAAACAACCAGCTTGAAAATCGGGAAGAAAGCCTTTCTCCTGGCTTTTTTCATTCTCCTGGGTCTCATGACCATTTCAGGGATTCTCACCCGAGTCATTCCCGCGGGGAGTTACCAGCGCGTTGCCTTTGAAGGGAGGGAAATGGTAGTGCCGGGAAGCTTCGAATATATGGATGCCACTCCCCCGGCGATCATCCGGTGGTACACCGCCCCCTTTGAGGTTCTGGCGGCGGAAGGAAATATCACGGTCATTACCATTATCCTCTTCATCATTTTTGTGGGGGGCGCTTTCTCAATTCTTGAAATCGGCGGTGTGTTGAAAGCCCTTCTTCTTATGGTGGTGGAGCGTTTCCGGCACCGGAAATACCTCCTCATGGGGGTCATCATCTTCTTCTTTATGTTCATCGCCGCGGTCCTGGGGATCTACGAGAGCATGGTCCCGATGATCGTTTTTATCGTTCCCCTGGCTCATATCCTGGGGTGGGATTCTATGACGGGTCTGGGGATGAGCCTTCTTCCCCTGGCCTTCGGTTTTTCCGCCGCCGTGACCAACCCCTTTACCATCGGGGTGGCCCAGTCTATCGCCGAACTTCCCATGTTTTCCGGAGCCTGGCTGCGGATTCTCTTTTTTATCATCGTGTACTGTCTGGTTTTCTTCTTCGTCCGTCGCTACGCGAAAAAGGTGGAAGCCGACCATAGCAGGTCTCTGGTGCACCGGGAAGACGAAACCGTCCGGGCCCTGTACCGGGAAATGGCGGATGAAAAGACCGAGGACCCCAGAACGAAACCGGGAATGAAGGGAGCCATCCGCTGGTTCACCCTCTGTATGCTCCTGGCCATCGCCTTTATCGTGGTTACCGCCCGGATTCCCGCCCTGTCGGATTACGCCTTTCCCCTGATGGCCTTTCTGTTTCTTATCGGTGGCGTCGGGTCGGGCCTGATGGTCCGCATGGGGGGACGGGGGGTCATCTCCTCCTTCTCGAAGGGAATGGTTGGCATTCTTCCGGGTATTCTTTTGATTCTCATGTCCATGAGCGTGAAACACATCGTTTCCACCGGGGGAATTATGGATACGATCCTCTACAGCGCCGGCGGACTGATTTCTCAAACCGGCAAGGTAATTTCAGCCTATCTTATTTACCTGCTCACCCTGGTGATGAACTTTTTCATCGGCTCGGCCTCGGCAAAGGCCTTTTTGATGATGCCTATTCTCACCCCCCTGGCGGACCTGGTTGGCATTACCCGGCAGACCGCCGTGCTGGCCTTTGATTTTGGCGACGGCTTCAGCAATATGCTGTATCCTTCCAACGCCCTGCTTCTCATCGGCCTGGGGTTCACCGTGGTGAGTTTTCCCAAATGGATCCGCTGGACCATCGGCCTGCAGGGAATCATTTTCCTGCTTTCCATGGTATTTCTCACCACCGCGGTGTTGATCAATTTCGGACCTTTTTAGGGGGTTTTCAGCGGTAATCGTTGAGAAAGGGATTGGTTTTCTTTTCATGCCCCACCGTGCTGTCCGGACCGTGTCCCGGAAAGATCCGGGTTTCCTCCGGCAGTGTGAGGATATGCTCGCGGATAGCCGCGAAGAGAGCCTCTCCGTCGGAGGAGGGAAAGTCATACCGGCCCACGGACCCGTGAAAAATCGTATCCCCCACAAAGGCTATCGAAGCTTCCCGGCTGTACAGACAGATTCCGCCGGGGCTGTGGCCGGGGGTGTGGAGCACCTTTAAAATAAGGCCGGAGGCCTCCACCTCATCTCCATGTCTCAGCGCTCCGGTGGCTTCCGGAGCTGTTAAAGCCATGCCGATATCGGCCGAAAGATTCTTTACCGGATCAGTGAGAAAATCCTCTTCCGCCGAATGAATCAACACTTCCATATCGGGCCATGCATGAAGCAGTTGCCTGACCCCGGCGATATGATCGAGGTGAGAATGGGTAAGGAAAAGCTTTTCACAGGAAAGCCCTTCCTGAAGGATAAAATCGATCATGGGTTCAGGGTCAAAGCCCGCGTCTACCACACAGCAGGAAGCGGTACTCCTGTTGAAAATTACATAGCAGTTGGTCATCCAGGACCCGAGGCTGAAAGCCTTTACACTGATTGTTGTATCCATGGTTCCCCTCCTTAGCGCAGTTTATCCCAGCAGGCCTCGTTCCACCGCGGTTCGCATCACCTGGAACACCAGATCTTCCGGAAGCTGCTGGGCATAATCGTTGACCCCCTGATAGACCGCCGTTAATTCCCGGTCCCTTAAGGGTGTTTCCTTCCCTTGCTTATCCCCGGTCATCAGGTCGATAACCGCCGAAAGGATCTCTTCCAGCTCCTTTTCCCCGGAACCGGAGAGATCCTCCAGTTCCTCCAGCAGATCCTCCAGCAGTTCCTCGGGGCAGAAAGGCAAGGATGTAAAGAAAGCCTTCCTCATCCCGTCCCGGTACCCCGAAGGATCCCCTTTTCGGGCTTTTTCACAGCGCCTTAAAAAATCTTCTCCTGCCGTCATACCGCCCCCCTTACAGGAGAGTATACCTGCCGGCGCGATTTGACGGAAGACCATAAAAAGACTATTTTTCCATTACACCCTAAAGAAGGAGGCTAAAAATGCCCCAATCCATTTCATGTGCCTGGACCGATGAAATGACCTTTACCGCTGTGGTAGACGGCCACAGCCTGGTTCTCGATGCGGATGAAGCCGCCGGCGGCAGGGACAAGGGTCCCCGGCCGAAAAAACTCATCCTGGCCGCTTTAGCCGGATGCACCGGCATGGATGTTATATACATGCTGAAGAAAATGAAGATCCGGCCCGCCTTCTTCAACATCCTTGTGGATGCCGATCTGGCGGAAACCGATCCGAAATTCTATATCGATGTACGAGTGCGTTTTCAGTTCGCCGAAGCCGACCGGCAGTACGCTTCCAACATTGAAAAAGCGGTTAAGCTTTCCCAGGAGAAGTACTGCGGCGTCGCCGCCCAGCTCAAAGCCGGAGCAAAGGTGTCTTACGAGATAGAATACCTGGCGGATTCCCAGGCATAAGAGCGCCCACCGTGGAACCTCTTGCCCGAGGCCCCACGGGTACTATAGACTTGACCCCATGGCGGATTCTACGGTTTCCCGCGAAGGCACCTATGATCTCTTTTACCGGAAAGGCTTTATTTACCTGTCGGTGACCTCTCCTTCACCGGGGGGCAAGCCGGTGTACCCGGAAGAGGTGGAAAACCGAATGCGGATGCTGGAAATGCCCAGGATACGGACAAAACTGATCAGGGATATCATTGAGGAAGCTGAAGGCGTCCCCCGGAGACTGGCCGAATGGCCCGGGGGCAGCTCCCTGGCATCGAAGATATCCTGCCGGATAGACAAAGATTCCATGGCGGCGTATATCACCGTAACACCGCCGAAAAAGGGTGCCTTTCCTCCGGAATCGGAAGACCTGGAAGAATTTCTCCGGGATCAGGGCATCCGGACAGGAATCGATCGAGAAGCCTTAACCTCCCTTCTTAAGGAAAAACTCTATGACCGGGAAACTCTCTGCGCTCGAGGCATTCCTCCCGTTCACAGCCAGGGCAGCAAGATTTCCTACCTTTTCAATACATGCCGGGGGAAACCCTACCTCACCATGGACTTCGACAGGATCAATCTGAAGGAACTGAACTTTATCGAAAATGTAAAAAAGGGAGACCTGCTGGCCGAAGTGCTTCCTCCGGTCCCCCCCCGGGACGGCTCCGATGTAACAGGAAAACGCATTCCCGCTGATACTACCACGGAAAACCAGCGGCTCTCGGGGGGGGAACATCTCGTCCTGGACCCGGAAGGTACAAAGATCTACGCCGGATGCAACGGCAACGTGAAGCTGGAAGAAGGAAAAATCGTCCTCGAACCGGTGGTTACCGTGAAGGATGTGAACTATGAGACCGGGAATATCCATGTGGACGGGTCCGTGGTGATCACCGGGGGAATTGCCGACGGTTTTATAGTCGAAGCCACCGGAGACATACAGGTAACCAAAGGCGTCGGCCGGGCAGTCATCAAAGCCGGCGGGAATGTCCTTCTAAAAACGGGAATCAACGGCAACGGCGACGGTTCCATACAATGCGGCAAGGACCTTTACGCCAAATATATCGAAAGCTCGCGAATAAGCTGCCGGGGAAACATCTTTGTCGAGGAAGCGGTGATGCACTCCTCGGTTATCTGTACCGGCAATTGTGTGTTGAACGGCCGCCGCTCCGAAATTATCGCGGGAGATCTTATCGCCGGGGGCAGTGTGTGGTGCAAAAAGCTGGGAAATATCTACGAAGTCCCCACGGTGGTGAGCCTGGGGGTCAGACCCCGGTTTCTTCTGGCCCACCGGGATATGAAAGAGCAGCTGGAAACAAAGCAGAACACCCTGAATAAGGTGGATGAACAGATAGACCAATTGCTCCTGGCCGTAAAAGAAGGACACCGGGAAGAGAAGATTCAACAAGCCCTGGAACAGCTTACGCGAAAGTCGGAAGAGCTGCTGCGAGAAATTCAACAACATCAGAAGGAACTCCCCGATCTTCGGGCGAAACTCCTGGCCGATCCTTCCTGTATACTGGTGGCGGAAGACACCATCTACAAGGGTGTGATAATCTACTTTGGAAAAAAGGAATTCCACGTTCCCGATAAAGGCTTACGAAAAACCATCCTCAAACCCCAGGGCACGGAGATTGTCGAATCGGGGTTCAACCGGCAGCACAGACCGACAATCGTTTTTTCTGAAGAATCACAAACGCCGGAAATCCCTCTGTAAAACCGTGACTGTATATTCCGGTTTTTTTTAACTCTATCGGTGTTTCCAGATAATCAACTTTGAATCATACTGACATTGACATCGAAAGGGCCGTAGGGGGTTGAAAAAGGAATGGCCATAATCGGTGATCGCTCCGGCCACATAACCGAATGATTTTCTCCCTGAATGACAAAGGGTATAGACACTTTAATATTGAAATCTTCCAGTTTTCCCGAGGCGTTTCCCGCGATCACATTCACCAATTCCGATACCATTTCGTTGATGAGCTGATACTGCTCCGCCTCATCCTTGCAGGTTAACCCCGACTTTTCCAGGAGCTTCAGAGAAAGATAGCGGGTCAAACGGATTGCCACGACCCCGATAGCGTTACCGGTCATAACCATTACCCCGGAAATCTCCCACCGGTGCTTGGACATATTGTTGAGGATGTATGGTTTTCCGGCTTCCGCATCGATACCGAAGGTAACACGGAATAACCGTATCGTGGCTTCAAGAAAAGGATTAATGTAAGCAGCTTTCATTCTTACTATGCTCCATTTTCACAACGCATATTAACACAGGCTGCCGGGCTGTGCAATCCCCGGAAGAATCCGCAGGTATTCATTTGCCTAGACGAAAAGTATCTGGTATAGTAATGCCATGTCGGAGCCTGAGGGGTCGCGGAAAAATAAATCGAGCCTGAGTACGGATCTCGCCCATCTCTACCAGTTCAAACTGCCCTTATTACTGAAAAGTCTTCTGATAGGGGTTCTGACCGGACTTCTTATCGTCACCTTCCGGCTCTTGTTACACCAGACCGAAGCCTGGCGTTTTGATATATTGAACCGGCTCCGCCACGCGGGTTTTTCCGCCTATCTGCTTTGGACATTCCTGCTGATTGCAGTGGGCCTTCTTCTCGGTTTGGCTGTTCATTATTTCCCCCTCGTTCGAGGCAGCGGCATACCTCAGGTTAAGGGTGTCATGGTCCGGCAATTGGAAATGAAGTGGTTTCCCGAAATACTGGTGAAGTTTTTCGGAGGCCTTACCGCCTTGGGTTTCGGCATGTCCATGGGAAGAGAGGGTCCCAGCATTCAACTGGGATCTTTTGTGGGAGAAGGTATATTAAGCTTTTCAAAGAAACCGCACCTGGAAAGAAAGTTTCTTATCACCAGCGGCGCCGCTGCCGGTTTGGCCGCCGCTTTCAACGCGCCTTTAGCGGGGGTTATCTTCGTCCTGGAAGAACTGCATAAAACCATTTCTCCCCTTATGCTCATGTGCGCCATGGGTGCCTCGGTAGCCGCCGACCTGGTGGCGGGTCAGTTCTTCGGACTAAAACCAATCTTCGATTTCCATACTATAGATTTGCTGCCGTTGCGATATTATCCTCATATTCTCGTTCTTGGGGTTATCATCGCCTTCAGCGGAGACCTCTTTAAACGTCTTTTATACCTGGGACAAGATCTTTACGTAAAGCTGAGAATCCCCCGGGTCTTACGGCCGCTGGCACCCCTTATCCTTTCTTTCTTTATCGGGATGCAATTTTTTGAAATCACCGGGGGCGGTCATGAAATGATAGAATCCCTGGTCATGGACATCAGCGCCCCGTTGCAAACCCTGATTCTCCTTCTGGTTATGAAGGTTCTGCTGACCGTTTTCTGCTACGGCTCCGGCACCCCGGGAGGAATTTTCCTGCCTTTACTCCTCATCGGTGCTCTCACCGGCCACATCTATGGCTGTATCCTGGTAGACCTCGGTTTTATTGAACCCCATTATATCCTCAATTTAATGGTCCTCGGCATGGCAGCCCAGTTTACCAGTATCGTCCGAGCTCCGGTGACGGGTAGTATTCTTATCCTGGAAATGTGCGGTAATTTAAACCACCTTTCAGGCATCGTATGGGTCTGCCTCGTCTCATACGCCGTATCCGAGCTTCTCAAATCCCGTCCGGTCTATGATGTACTCCTGGAACGTCTCATCCAGCGCAACCCGACCATAGTGCAGGATGATTCGAGAAAGGTTATCCTGGAAATCCCGGTGAGCGTTCATTCCTTTCTGGAACATAAAAAAATCAGAGAGATTCCCTGGCCGGAAGACACCCTGGTGGTAGGCATCCGCCGGGGTGAACAGGATCAAATTCCCAAAGGTTCGACAGAAATAGTGCCGGGGGACTTACTGCTTATTCTGGTATCGGAATCCCGGGCTGCGGAGGTGAAGATGCCCCTCCTGGCCATGGGGACAGAAAGTGATACAAGGGAGACAAACCATCATGACAAGAGAACTGTACGATAAAATCAGCGACCTGCTGCTCTTCGCGGTAAATTTTCAGGAGGGTGACAAAATAACCCTGGCGGCGGAAATAGACCAGCGGCCGGTTATCTTGAACCTGGTGGAGACGGCCTACAAAAGGGGCGCTGCCTTTGTGGATGTGGACTACCGCGATCCGGTTCTTCAGGCTCTGGCCATACAAGGGGCTCAGAAGTCTTTCTGGTTCCCCGGTTATCTGCAGGAAAAGTTTCGCGAAATCACCCAAAAGGGCTGGAAGCTCATCGGTGTTTATTCGGAGACCTCGGCCGACGTATTCAACGGACTGGACGGTCTCCGTTCATCCAGGTATTTCCAGGATCTCGCCAAGGTTGTGGCTCTTCGCATGAAAGCGGTTATGTCCAATCAGATTCCCTGGACCCTGACCTACCTTCCCTCGGAAGCCATGGCAAAAAAGGCCTTTCCGAATTTATCTGCCGAAAAAGCCTTACAAGCCTACTGGGAACTGGTCATCAAGATCATGCGGTTGGATGAGGATGACCCCGTGGCCTTCTGGAAAAAAAAGGCGGAAAACGACGCCATCCGTGTTGCCTATATGGACTCTCTTCAGCCGGAGTACCTGCACTTTCAGGGTCCCGGTACCGATTTAAAGGTGGGCTTGGCGGAAAAAGCCCAATGGGTGGGAGGTTTTGACACCTGTCCGGACGGCACCCGCTTTATGGCCAATATCCCCACGGATGAAATCTTCACCTCCCCCGACTGGAGAAAGACCGATGGCCGGGTCACCCTGACAAAACCCTTTGTGATGCACCAGAATCTCGGAGCCGTTCCACAGAAGGCCTGGTTTGTTTTCCACGAAGGCCGGGTGGTCGACTACGGTGCCGAAGAGGGAAAGGAATCCCTGGACAACCTGTTCCGGAGGGATGACCGGGCCCGTTATATCGGCGAAGTAGCCCTGGTAGATCCTCAATCGCCCTTTGCCTCCCCGGGAATAACCTTCTATAACGGTCTCTACGACGAAAACGCCGCCTGCCATATCGCCCTGGGCAAGGCATACCCGGCGACACTGAAAGAAAGAAAAGATTACACCGACGAAGAACTCCGGGACCTCGGCCTGAACACCTCCGATATCCACGAAGATATGATGATCGGGGGAGAACAGGTGGATGTAACGGCCTATTCGCGAGACGGAAAAAAACAGGATATTATCCGGGACGGACGCTTCGTCATTTAAGGACTTCAACCATGACAATTCTCTTGAAAAACGGCAGGCTAATCGACGGTACCGGAGAACCCGGGTATAAGGCCGATCTTTTGATCGAAAACCGCCGCATCGCCGCCGTCGGCCGAATCGAAGAACACCTGGCCGACCAGGTTATCGATGTTTCCGGTAAATGTGTCGCCCCGGGTTTCATCGATTCCCATTCCCATAACGACTGGTTTGCCCCCAGGACCGACAGGACACCCTTCTTCACCCCCTTTGCCGAGCAGGGCATCACCACCCAGGTTACCGGCAACTGCGGCTTTTCCCCCTTCGGATACGAAGAAAATTCTCCCCACCTGGATCTCCTGGGAAGCGGGCTTTTCTCCCGCGGGGCTTTCGAAAAGGAAGACTTTTCTCACCTTCAGGGCTTTGTTGAGGCCTGCGGGAATCCGCCCCTGAACATCCTGCCGATCTACGGCCACATGAGTTCCCGGATCAGCATAAGCGGGTATGCAAACCGGGAACTTACACCTGAAGAAGTGAAGCGGCAGAATGCCCTGCTGGAACGCACCCTGGAGGAAGGAGCCGCCGGCGTATCCTTCGGCCTGATGTACGAGCCGGACCGCTACGCCCCCTACGAAGAGCTTAAGAGGGCGGCGGAGATAGCCTCCCGGCGCGGAAAGATCGTTACCGTCCACGCCAGGGCCTGTTCGGCCGCGTCCACATCGTATCAGCCCCCCTTCGGGGGAAGACCTCACAACCTGAGGGCCCTGGACGAGATGGCCCGCCTTGCCCGGGAGACCGGGGTGAAAGTCCAGTACTCCCACCTGATCTTCGTCGGATCAAGAACCTGGAAAACCCTGGATGAAGCCCTCCGGATCATCGACGATCTCAACCGGGAGGGACTCGATTTCATGTACGACTCCTATGCCATGACCTACGGCGCTTCTGTTATCACGGTGGTCCTTCCCTCCTGGTACCTCGGTCTGCCCGAGGCAAAACGCCGATCGGCGGCGGTAAGAGCCCGCATGGCCCTGGAAATCGGTGTTACGAAAGGAATTCTGGGGTTCGACTTCGAGGATATCGTTATCGCCTGGATCGGTGAAGGCCATGAAGACCTCTGCGGGAAGAACGTTCACCAGATAGCCCGGGAGTGGAAGGTATCCGATCTGTCCGCCTACCTGACCCTGGTGGATCTAAGCGCCGGGAAGGGCCGGGTTATCATGCACAAATATTCAACTCCGGAAATCCTCGCCCGCCTTATGACCGACCCCCGGTGCCTCTGCATGACCGATGCCTGGGTTGAGGAGGAAGGGATGCAGAATCCCGCGACCTTCGGCTGTTTCCCCGAATTTCTCCGCCTGGCAAAGGAGCGGGGCCACCTGGAGCACACGGTAAGGCAGATGACCGGAGCCGCCGCCGACCGGTTCGGCCTCCGGAATCGGGGATACCTGAAAGAGGGATGCCTGGCCGACATCACCGTTTTCGACCCCTTTAAGGTTGCTCCTGCCCTTGAGTCGGACGGCCGCCCTTCGGGGATCGATCTGGTCTTCCTTGCCGGGAAACAAATTGTTGAAAACGGAATTTTTTCCGGCGATTCACGGGGTGAAATTCTCCTG
>JAFGDJ010000035.1 GCA_016932135.1 Spirochaetales bacterium
CTGGCTGAAAAACCTCCGGAAGAGGCGGAGGCGGTATTTTCTGTCATTACCGGGGCTCGGGACAGAGCCTTAGCGCTGATTGCCGAAGGTCTTGAAGCAGGAAGACCGGTTACCGGGGCTGAGGTGGACCGGGAAACCCGAGCCTTCCTGACAAACGCCGGGTATGGGGCCTATATTGCTCACCGCACCGGCCACGGCATCGACACGGAGGTCCACGGCTGCGGGGTAAACCTGGATTCGGTGGAATTCCCCGATCATCGCACCATCATCGAAGGCTCCTGTTTTTCCGTGGAACCGGGGCTGTACCTGGAGCACTTCGGTCTGAGAACTGAGATAAACGCCTACCGACGGAACGATAGGGTGATTGTCTCCGGCGGACCGGTTCAAACAGTCTTACTTACCCTTTAGACCGAGGAATCCCATGAACCACGACGTACCCCAGGAAATTCTTCATATCCTTCGGGAAAAAAACCACTTCCTTCTTTTCGGCCACAGTGACCCCGACGGTGACTGCGTGACCTCTCAACTGGTTGCCGCTTCCTTTCTTCGGCGGCTGGGGAAGACCGCCCGATGTATCGCGGAAAAGCCATTCACCCGGCGCGATATTCTTCGTTTTTTTCCATTTTTCGAACTCCCGACCGGTGAAACCGATGATCCTGAAAAAACCGCGGTTGTGGCGGTGGATTGTTCCACCCGGGACCGGATCGCCGGATATTCCGAGGCCCTCTCATCCCTTCCTCTGGTGATGATCGATCACCATTCATCCGGATCACCCTTCGGCACAACACGGTATGTGGATCCCCAGGCTCCCTCGACTACTGTCTTGATCTATCGCATCATGATAGCCCTGGGAGAAACCCCGTCCCCGGAAGAGGCCGAACTGCTTCTTTTCGGATTGTGTACGGACACCGGGTTCTTTCGGCACCTGGAAAGCGGTTCGGGTGAAGTTCTGCAAATGGCGGGAGAACTGACGAACCTGGGAGCTTCGCTGAAAAAAATTCATTCCCTGATGTATGGAGACAGAACCTTAGGCTCCCGGGTTCTCCTGGGAAAAATTCTTTCCCGCCTTGAACCTCTGGGAGATCACCGTGTTCTTTTCACCTTTATGACCCGGGAGGATATAAAGGAATTCGGCGAAGAAGCCAAGGATTCAGACACCCTTTACAGCCTGCTGCAAGGGGTCGAACAGGTTGTCATGGTGGTGCTGGCACGGGAAGAATCCGACGGTACCAGGACGGTTGGAATCAGGACAAATCACACCCTGGACGCCGGAGAACTGGCATCAAGATTCGGCGGCGGGGGTCATCAAAGGGCGGCTGGATTCTCTTCCACCAAGACCATCGGTGCTTTGAAGGATGACCTGGAAAAAGCCGTCTTTAATATGCTTATCCCGGGAACAAAGAACCTTCCCTGATCCATGATAGACTAAAAGGTTATACCCTGCTTCAATGACCCGGCTCTCAGGAGAGTATTGTAAACCCAGGTAAATATTATCGCTCTTCACCCTCTTCTTTCGGACCGGTTCCTGCAAAAACTCTAATCCCCCGGGGGCAATCTGCCTTAAGGAGCCGATTATGACCGATCTCACCAAAAAGGTCCTGGCATGCCGGGAATCGGGAGAAGGGTACGAGGATCTGGTTCGGGAAATCAGTCTCATTACCTATCACTACCCCAAGAGGAAATACGGATGGAACGAAGATCAATGCGGGGATTTCTTTTGTTCCCTGATTCGCAGAATACCCGGACTCATTGAACGTTTTGAGTACTCCGGAATTCAATTTGAGTCCTATCTTTATTCAACTTTGACATGGCAGATGAAAACCTTTTCGGATCAACGAAAGAAACAGTCCGCCTATGACCGGGTCCTGGCGGCGCCCAGTTTTTCCCTGCTTCAGGAATCCCCCGGGTACTCCGCTCCGGAGAGTCCGGAAATACCGCCCCCGGAGTTGATTCAGCATCTGAAGATCGACAGCCGGGGGATTATCCGTGACAGAACGGTGTCTCTTCGGGTTATCTGTATGATCTTACGGAACAGCGAGTTTATGGATGATGCCATGGTCAGCCAGGCGAGCAGACTCTGCGGATGCACCCCCGAGTGGCTTGAAGCCTGTATTATCCACTTAAGGGAAAGGATGGCCGACCGACGTTCGGCGGTAGAGGAACTCCAGAGAAAACGGAGCCGCTGTTTCCTCCGGGTCTGTATGCTTCAGGATACCCTTCGGAGGGAAACCGATGCTGATACAATTTCTCTCTTCCTGAGGCAGCTGAAGGAAGAGCAGCAGGTTCTATCCAGCCTGACACAGCAGATTAGCAGATACCCCCTATACCCTTCTCACCGGGAGATTGCCCAGGTGCTGGGTATCCCCAAGGGAACGGTAGACTCAGGGCTCCACTATCTGAAAAATGTCCTTGACCGTCTTTCACAATCCTCCTTCATGAAGTATGCTTAGGCAACAATACGCTGCAAGGTGGTAAGGATGGACAAGTCACAACAGATACATATTCCCCTCCGGGAAGATCTTCCCGAAAAGGATACCTGGGATCTTTCAAGGCTGTATCC
>JAFGDJ010000236.1 GCA_016932135.1 Spirochaetales bacterium
AATCGGCTGTTGAAAGAGTGAAGGCTTCCTGACATAGCGGAGCGCATCACCAGCGCCCTCGCAGGAGTGTAGCGACGAGAAGGCTTCTGGTGAATGCGCCATGTTCTGTTGCGATCTGCGTAAGCGTGCCTGGGCTCGACTTCTCGCAAAGGTCTATGAGGTTGATCCGATGGTGTGCCCGAAGTGCGGCGGGGATATGAAGGTCATCGCCATTGTTGGGGATCCCGACGAACTCAGGAGGATCCTCCGGCATCTGGTCAAGATCGGGCGGTCTCCACCGGGATTCGCCCCATCGGTTGGTCTGTACACTCAAATGACGACCTTAGGTGCCGCCAGCACCGTGGGCTCTACAATTCTCGTTGTGATTCTTCGAATCTTCCGCTGCCCGGCTGTTTTGCGGTTGCACTCCGGGATAGGTTTCCTATAATTAATCCTGTTCGTAGGCCCCTATGGACCAGCCGGTGGACCCGTTTCCCGTTCGGGTGTTGCCGTCCCGGTCGTCGGTAAATGCCCAGCCTTCGGCAATGCCGTCCAGCCCTCCGGTGCGGATGCCTGCCGGGGAGGACGCGGAAAGGTGCCAGTCGTTGTCTGCCATTGTCGTGATGTCTCCATCCGGTCCATCGATGTCGACGAAGAGGGGATCAGTATCGACGTTTCCGTCCGTGTGACCGTGTGGATGATTGTTAACATCGGTAGCGGTATCGTAGTAATCATCTACATAATCCTTGTACAGGATGATATTCACTGCGTCGTCGGGGTCCCAGAGGGCGTTATTCCGGATTGTGTCGGCGTATTTGTTATTAGGATAATCCCCCCCATAGCTTTCACCAATACAGCATCCGCCCGATCCTGCCGAAACGGAAAAGAGGATGTTATTTTCTATACTCGGGGATGAATTTACCCGCATTACAATCGCGGTACTGTAGTCACTTACTCCTCCCGCGATGGTATTGTTGTAGATGCCGCCGCTCGCATCATGGCAGAAAATGCCGTCCGCATCAGAAGTCCCGCCGGCGGTCCCGCCGAAGACGAGGTTGTTCCGGATGGAAAACCATCCGGTGTTCTCGTTCCTGATTCCGACTGCTCCAGCCTGGGAGGTGCCTCCGGAAATGGTGTTTCCTACAATATTCACATTGTTGTCGGAGTGATTATATATTCCCGTCGACCGTTCTGTAGCGGTCCCGCCGTCAATGATATTGTTTTTAATCGTGACCATGGACCCTGAGAGCAGGTTGATACCGTGGGTTTGAGTTCCCTCTCCGCCGCTGATTGTATTTTCCATAATATCTGCCTGGCTTTCCCAGCACAGTATTCCATTGGTTTGGAAGGAGCTGCCGCCGCTGATTGTGTTGCCCGAGATAACCGGATGCGAGCTGCCGGCTACGATGATCCCGTAGGTGTTCCCCAGCGCGTCACCGCCGATGATCGTGTTGTTTTCAATGGTCGGAGCTGAGTTATCATATATATCCAGGTTTAAAGAGAATCCTCCCACGGCAGCATACCCCCCGCGAATGATGTTGTTACTCACCCGTGGGGAAGCCCCTTCTATATCCAGGGTAGTGGAACTGGTCAGATCTGTGCTTTCAGCCCCTTGGATAGTGAACCCGTCGATGACCGTTGCGTCCGTCAGGCCGTCATAGGCTCGGACGGCTGCGGAATCTTCTCCCTGCTCACTCATGTCGACGATGAGTGAAATGTATTGACTCGGGTCCCGTACGCTGAAGTCGGGCGCGTAACCGCCGTACAGAGAAACGCCCTCAACCATGTTAATGTAATCGCCTTCGGTATAGTCTGCGGAATTTTCCTTCCCGTCGGTCACCTGGTAGGTCCCTTCCGCGACGTTCACCCGGGTCGAATCGGTTAAGCCCTCGGCTATAAATGAGGCGGCCTTCACGATCCCCGCCTGGATTGTTTTTAAGGGCGCGCCAATGTCGCCTAAATTTGCATCATTCCCGGTTGCTTCGCAGACATAGACGGCCACATCCGGTTCTGAGAGCTGTTCGATGAAATTCCGGAGGTCCACCGGTTCGCATCCGGCAAGGAGGACCATCAGTAGAAACGATGGAAGTATCCTTCCTATTCTTGCCATATCATTTCCTCCTTTACGTTTCCGATTTCAGCGGCCCTTTCCGCCTCGCTTCCCCGAAGATCCAGGTACGCGAACCTCCGGGCCAGGGCCGGGCTTGCCTCTTTCAGCTTTTCGAACGACTCGTCCACCAGCCCGTAATTTTCAAGGTCGTGGTTGACCCGGGCGATGCCGAGAAGCACCGAAGGAGTGTCCGGTTTCACCTGCGAGGCGCGGTTATAGTATTCCAGGGCTTTCTTCAGCTCTCCGGCCATATAGGTCAGGTTTCCCAGGTTGACCAGGGCCGGCATGTACTGTCCGTCCAGGGAAACAGCCCGTTCCAGTTCTGTCGTTGCTTTTTCGAGGAGGCCGTACTTAGCATAGAGAATACCCAGTTCGTTGAGAAGCTTTGCGCTCTCACCCTGCCTGGTCATTTCCGATTCTATCTCGGCGGTCTGGGGATAAATCTCTCTTTCCACGAACCGTGTCAGTTCGTTGAAATAGGCTTCTGATATTGTCTTACTATCCGGGACGGCCACGGCGGCTCCCTGTCCGGGCAATCCTACCGGTTCGTAGAGTGTCCATGCCTCATGGGTGGGCAGGAAGGCGGCGCTATCCCTGGCGACGGCTTCCCTCCATTCCTTTGCTCCCGTCGCCCAGGCTTCGAGAAAGCTGCCCTGCACCTGGGTTATCTCAAGGGGAACCCACGTGAGGTCTTCATGGAAGATCAGGTCCTCGACCCGTAAAAACAGGCTCTTTGCCTCAACCGGAGTGATGTCCAGGGAAAAAGCAATAAAGATATGTCCGGGAACAGTAATAAATGCGGTCTCCACACCGACAGATTCGAGAAGGGCGTTGGTAAGAATCGACAGGTCGTCACAATCCCCCGCCTTGTATTGGAGACTCTGCCGGGGAAACTGGAGAAAATCCACAACCCCCGCGGTAGTTGAAAGTTCCTTGTAGGGGGTTTTCGGATCTATAACATAGTTCATCCCATACAGACGCAAAGTGTTGTGGATCGCTATGGCAATCCGCAGGTTCGGGTTTACCACTCCTTTTCCCTTTTCCGCGCTCATACCCGCTACATTCTTGGCAAGGGTGAGGACAGCCGGATCTTTTGCCGTTACAAAGGCGGCTACCTTCCGATCATCGTCCCAGGTAGTAGCGTTCCGGTCGTATAACCGCACGGTCTCCACATATATTTCCTGATAGTCCTCTCCATCGATGCTGTAATACAGGGTCAATTCAGCGGTGGCTTTCGTGCTCTCTGTTATCTCGAGAACCTTTTCCGTAAAAAGGGCGTTCAGTTCTATTTCCGCTTCCTCACCGGGCTGCAATTCCGAAGGGGCCCGGCAGGTCTTGGGAGAATCCATATACTGTTTAATATAAAAACTAACGTTGTCTATAACTATTTTCTGGTCGGTATTGTTTTTCAATACCCCCTTACCAATGGGATTATCATCGTAATATTTAAAAAACACAGGAAAGATTTCCTGAAAAACGGGATCAAGGATTTGAAGCCGTTCCGCTTCACCTGCCTCTGAGAGGGGACGGGGTTTGACAGACTCCGGAGCACTGATCGCCTGTTTTTTGCCGCCGAAATAAAAACGGATACCCAGTGATGCGTCTATACCCTGGTAGAGGCCTAGGTAATTTCGATAATTTCCCTGGACACCGATGCTGAAGGAGGGGGATAGCCTGAAGTGAACACCAATCGAAGGAAGGATGTAGGGGTTAAAGTTTTTCGGTCCGACATTATTATTCAGGAAGGCATAATAAGCGCCTCCATGCACATCGAAGGAGAGTATAAGCCCTGGAAGGGAATCGATTATAGTACCCGCGGAAGCCCCGATCGAGATGGCGGACATCGATGTATTGAAGTTCAGCGGGAGTAGGCTGTAGCCAACCATTCCGCCGAGACGAAGAAAGGGAAGCTTTTGAAAGCGATAATCAAAGGCTATTTCACCTCCTCCTCCGAGAGAGAACAGATCGGCACCCTCTCCCAGGGGAATCTGCATTCCGGGGGAAATCCCGATCGATAGCGGCTGGAAAGGCTCATTCTCCGCGGAGAGTCCGCTCGTTATCAACAGAAGTAAAAAAGTAATGATAACCTTGCGCATATTGAAGGTCTCCTTGCTCAATGAACTGCAAACCAACGACTCTTGGTAATTAACAATATGGAAGTATTATATAAGTCAGGCCGACAGGTTGATTATATCTAATTATACTAATCCGAAACCCTAGGGCAATCAAGTTTTTTTTCGCTGAATGAACAGAGAAGAGACATGGTCCCCCCCTGTAGCTACCCGAAATCAACGAGAATGGGTAGCATGGGCAAAGCAAAACCAACCCTTAGGAGGGAACCATGTACTCAAACTATGAACTCTATCGTAATAGCAAAGACCCCATTTCATACAGAGCGGAAATCGTAAAAGGGGCGAAGAAAAACGGCATTATGCCTACAGCATGGAAATTCAAAACAACGCCCGAGGGATAGTACTGTGGGCAAGATAACTATAAAAGATATCGCCCGGATGGCAAATGTCTCTATCGGGACAGTCGATCGGGTTATTCACAAGCGTGGAAGAGTAAGCGAAGAAACCAAAGACCGAATACTGGGAATTATTATGACTTTACATCGGTCGGCGTAAGGGTTCCGGCGGATGATCGGCTCCTGGCTATCCTGAAAGAAACAGCCGGACAAATCTTTACCACCAGTGTAAACAGATCGGGGCAGACACCGCTCTGGCGGATTGACGATATTATCGAGATG
>JAFGDJ010000003.1 GCA_016932135.1 Spirochaetales bacterium
ATAAGCTTTGGGACACTAGGAAAACAGTAAAATCTCAGTCAAAAGAAAATAATGATTTTCCAGCCTTGCACCGGAGTTTTCCTGGGTATATCATAGAAGGTATGATGAAAGACGACGATAAACCCCTGGAATTCAATAATCTGGACACCCTGGAGAGTTACTGGAAACTGCAGCAATTGTACCGGCAGGACCTCTGGTACGGCTCTCCGGAAGCCCGGGAAATGGAAAACCTCCGGATTGACTCCGGCGGCGGTCTGACGTACTACTACGGCGCCAAACTCCTTTCTGAAAAAACACTCCAAACTCTTGAAGAGCTGGCGGAAGAACAGCAGCTGATTGCTAAATATCGATTGCTTCTATCCGGGGACATAATGAACACCGGGGAAAACCGGATGGTTCTTCATCACCTCCTCCGAGGGGAACCGGCGGGGAAGCCTCAACAGAAAATCAAGGAGTATCGCAATTTCTACCTCCGGGAGCTGGAAAAACTGGAAACCTTCTGTGAGAACATACACCGGGGGAAGATCACCGGATCGACGGGAAAAGCCTTCGACACCGTGGTACAGATTGGGATCGGCGGCTCCGACTTGGGGCCCCGGGCTCTGTACCTGGCTCTGGAGAACCTGGCCGATCAGCAGGGCTTTCGAAAGATGAAAGCTCACTTTATCTCCAATGTCGACCCCGATGACGCAGCCTCGGTACTCCAGGGCGTCAATCCAGAGACCACTCTTTTCATCCTGGTTTCAAAAAGCGGCACTACCCAGGAAACCCTGGTCAACCGAAGGATTGTGCTGGAACATCTTCAAGTCAACGCCTCATCGGTGGATCCAAAGAAACATTTTCTTGCCGTTACTTCCAAATCCAGCCCTTTGGCCTCCTCCGAAGATATTCTTGAGTCCTTCTATATCGACGATTATATCGGCGGTCGATATTCCTCCACCAGCTGTGTCGGCGGAACGGTTCTGTCGCTGGCCTATGGTTTCGATACCTTTCGCAAGCTTCTTTCCGGTGCGGCTGAAGCCGATAAAAAGGCTTTAGAACCACGAATACAGCAAAATGCCGCCCTGACGGATGCTCTGACGGGGATCTTCGAGAGAAACATCCTGGGTTACCGGAGCACCGCCCTGCTCCCCTACAGCCAGGCCCTTCTCCGGTTTCCCGCCCATCTGCAGCAGCTGGACATGGAAAGCAACGGAAAACAGGTGAACCGCCGGGGTGAACCGGTATCCTACCCCACCGGACCGGTGGTCTTCGGTGAACCGGGAACCAACGGACAGCATTCCTTCTATCAGCTTCTGCATCAGGGAACGGACATCATCCCCCTGCAGTTTATCGGGTTTAAAGAGTCTCAAAGGGT
Source organism: Spirochaetales bacterium (assembly GCA_016932135.1). GTDB lineage: Bacteria > Spirochaetota > Spirochaetia > JAFGDJ01 > JAFGDJ01 > JAFGDJ01. Next base: position 1,358 of record JAFGDJ010000003.1, read on the forward strand.
TTTTCCCGCCGCGTCGGCCGGCGCGGAAAGCCAAAAGGCTCTGCTGGCCAACCTGGCAGCCCAGATTGCCGCTTTCACCCGGGGGAGACCGTCGAAAGACGGGAATAAAAATTTCCCCGGGGGCCGGCCGGCGGGCCTGCTTCTGGGTAAGCGCCTTACCCCCGAAGCCCTGGGGGCTCTTCTGGCTCACTATGAGAATAAAATTATGTTCCAGGGGTTCTGCTGGAATATCAACTCTTTCGACCAGGAAGGGGTTCAACTGGGAAAGGTTCTCGCGGGAGATATCCTGGCCGGAAAAACTGATGACAGCCTGCTGAAAAGCCTGTCATCCGTCGTGTTTTCGGAATAAAAAAACGCCCCTTAAGGGGAAAGGAGGTAAAACCCTTAAGGGGACTTATAAAAAAGGAGGTTGATGAAAAAAACCTTCTGCTCTTCACAAAAACAAACCACGAAACCCCCTGAAGGTTACAGGAAAATATAGAAAATGGAGATGCTATGAAAGCCTTAAAAATTATTGGAATCTGCCTTTTAAGTCTCGTGATCCTTTTCGGACTTGCCCTGGGACTGGCCACCCTGACGGCTTTTCGTCCTCCGGAAAGGGAAATACTGAAGGCTTTCGGAGGACCCGGGGAAGCCGTGGAACCTTACTCCCTTCGCCTGTTAACCTGGAACCTGGGGTACTGCGGCATCGACGCCGAGACCGATGTGTTTATTGAAGGAGGAACCTTATCCGGCGGCCGGAGCGAGGATGCCGTCACCGCCGCCCTGGAGGATATCAGTTCTTCCCTGTATCAGCAGGACGCTGATGTTGTATTTCTTCAAGAGGTGGATAAGAAAGCGAGACGGAGTTTCCAGGTTGACCAGGTTTCACACCTATCCGGCCTTTTCCCAGGCTTTCAGAGTTTCTTCGCCGTGAATTACAAGTCTCCCTTTGTACCGGTCCCCCTCACCTCCCCCATGGGGCAGGTTCTCTCGGGAATCATGACAATAAGCCGGCCCGCCGTTCAATCGGCAGCCCGGTACCAGTTGCCCGGCAGGTATGCCTGGCCGGTACGGGTGTTTCATCTATCCCGCTGTGCTTTGGTGACGGTTATACCCTCCCGGGTCGAGAACCGGTCCTGGTACCTGATCAACGTCCATCTTTCCGCCTTTGACGCAGGAGATATGCGAACCCAGCAACTGGCCTTTCTAAAAGAGGAGATGCTGAAAAGAGCCGAAGAAGGTCATTATGTGGTGGTGGGGGGCGATTGGAACGCCCTTTTCCCCGGAGTGGAAAAGGAACAGTTCGGCAGTTACACCACGCCGGAGGAAAACCTGAACTGGGTGTTTCGGGTTCCCCAAGACTGGACCCCGCAGGGGTGGCAATGGTGCTATGATCCGGAAACTCCCACCGCCAGAAGCAACGACCGTCCCTATATACCCGGGGAAACCTTTCAAACGATCATCGACGGTTTCCTGGTTTCACCGGACCTGAAGGTGGAGGAGATATCGGCTTACAATTTGGGTTACCGGTCATCGGATCACCATCCGGTGGCTATTACAGTGCGACCGGAAGATTAAAGAACCTCGAGCACCTCTGCCGCATGTTCCCTGGGAGAGACCTTCGGGAACACCTTCATCACGTTACCTTCCTCATCGATGATAAAGGTGGATCTCAGGATACCCATATACGATTTGCCGTACATCTTCTTTTCTCCCCAGGCTCCGAAGGATTGAAGAACCGTCTTTTCCTTGTCACTGAGAAGAAAAAAAGGCAGATTGAATTTTTTCCTGAAATTTATATGGGACTGTTCCGAGTCCGCGCTGATACCCAGGACCACCGCGCCTTTGGCCAGGATGTCGTCGTAGACATCCCGAAAAGCACAGGCTTCGGTGGTGCAACCCGGGGTGTTGTCCTTGGGATAAAAATACACCACCACCTTCTTTCCCCTGAAATCGGTTAGAGATACCGTCTTCCCGTCCGCGTCGGGAAGGGAGAACTCCGGAGCTTTTTCTCCTTCCTGTAACATCTTAAGCCTCCTGCCTAGGAATTATAGTGGGAACATACTCATGAAAAAAGGGGAAGGCAACAGGTTATTGAAGCAACCGGAGTTTCAAAGGTTCTTTCAGGACTCGGGAGGGGGTAACATACCAGGCTGCGGCGGAATTTCCTTCCAGGACCAGAGCGGAGGGCATGCCGAACCCCTGGTTTTTAAACACCATGGCGGTATCCACACAGAGATATCTGCCGGAAAACCGGATGCGCATCCTGCCGCTCCGGGAAGGCGTGTGTCCGCAAATCAGCAGAGAGGCTTGATTACCATCAAGAAATTCCCTTAAAGCCCGGCTGTAAACCCCGGGGTTTCCGTACTCCGCCTCTCTGCACCAGAGAATACTGCCGGAATCGGAGAAAAGGGGGTCCGGCAGGTTGTAACGGGTAAAACCTGTCCTTTCACCGGATAGAAAAGCCTCGCGGGTATATTCCTCAATCTCCGCTACCCGCCATCGGGCCAGAGACACCGGGAGGTCACCATGGGAATACACAAGGCCGTCCAGGTTCAGTATAAACTGCTGCTTCAGAAGCCAGGAATAAATCCACCCCCCGGGGGAGAAAGCTCTTCGACGTTCTTCCTCACCCAGCCTCGGATCACCGTCTCCATAGCCGGCATATTCTTCCCGGGTTGTATAGTGGGAGAGTCCCCAGACAGCCATAACCTCATGGTTGCCGATAATAAAAAATACTTCCGAACCGGCTTCCGGAGCTTCGGTCTGCCATCTCATCACCAGGGAGTAGAGAGTTTTCGATTCGTACCCCCGATCACAGAGGTCGCCGGTAAAAACAAGGCGGGTATCTTTGGCCGTCCACCGGAGTTTTTTATCCGTTACATCCAGAGCCCTGACAATTTCCAGCAGGCTTTCAGCGGACCCATGGATATCTCCTATAACGACGGTCCTGATAGACCCACCTCTTTTATCGATTCTTCATCAATACCGGCTGCCGGGTAGCTTCCACCACATCACGCCAGAGGCTCCCTTCAGGATCGACGGTGTGCCGCCGGGAAATGACGGTTTCAATGGGCAGATGGACATAGTAAGTATTCACCAGGCTTACCAGCATCCCGGTACGTCCTGCCATAGCAGCATGAACCGCGTGGGAGCCTAAACGACTGCAGTAATAGGCGTCGGTGGCATCGGCCCGGGAACTGCGGATGATATAACTGGGGTCGATGTATTTGAGGTTCACCTCGATATTTTTTTCGGTGAAATAAGCGTTAATCCGATCCTTTAAAAAGGGTCCAATATCGTTGTACACCTTGTTGCCGGACCGGTCGGTCATATGAGTGGGAGGAAGATGTTCCTGCCCCGCTCCCTCGGCTACAATGATCAGGGCGTGTCCCCGCTCGGCCAGCCGTTTTTCCAGATGAACCAGGAGGCCGTTAGAGCCATCCAGGTCAAAGGGCACCTCCGGGATAAGCACAAAATTCGCTTCATTCACCGCCAGGGCCGTGTGAGCGGCTATGAATCCGGAATCCCGCCCCATGAGCTTCACCAGCCCGACACCGTTGATGGTTGAGTGGGCTTCCGTGTGAGCTCCCGCCACCGCTTCCGTGGCCCTGCCCACGGCGGTCTCAAAGCCGAAGGATTTCTGCAGGAAGGCCAGGTCGTTATCAATCGTTTTCGGTATGCCGATAACCGAGATCCTTAATCCCCGCCGGAGAACCTCACTGGCTATTTTCAAGGCTCCTTTCTGGGTTCCGTCGCCGCCGATGACAAAGAGGATATTGAGGTTCATGCGCTCTATGGTGTCCGTCAATTCGCCGGTTCGCTCTCCCCCGCCCCGGGAAGTCCCTAAGATTGTTCCTCCAACCTTGTGAATATCGTCGACAATATCGGGATCCAATTCTATCGGGCTGAAACCGTACTCCGGGAGCAGCCCCTTAAAACCGTTGGGAATACCGGTAATGCGTTTTACTCCGTAACGATACCAGAGGGTCCGAACAATCGACCGGATAACGTCATTGATCCCGGGGCAGAGGCCTCCGCAGGTAACGATTCCCGCGTGGACATGGGAGGGACTGAAATAAATCTTTTCCCTGGGTCCCGCTTTCTCCATCTGCCGGGGTTTCCAGGCGGCTTCTTGCAGATCCTGCTTTCGAATATCTATATCGTAGAGGATTGCTTCATCATCCTTTACATAATTGGCAATTTTATCTCCATCCACCAGGGACATTTTAATAGGCGAAGAAACCTTTGCTTCACCAAGCCTGGGAATTGTAAACTGTTCCTGTGTATCCATGAAAACTCCTCAAGGCAGTATTGTATACACAATGTCTAGGCTCTTCAAGTTGACCAGGAGTTCCCGGGAAAAAGCCTATCACTTTTTGAAAAACCTCTCCGAATATGGTACTATAGTACAAGGAAACAGCAATGAATCGAAAATATGTACCTTTTCTTTTTCTCGCTTTCATCATATTAGAGCCTCTTGCTTCTCAGGAAGCCGCGGTATCACGACAACAGGGTGGGGTTCTTTTTCTCAACTCCAACCCCCTGGGGGCACAGGTTCTCCTCAACGGTGAACCAGTGCCTCAGACAACACCGGTCCTGCTCAGGGAACTCGATGCCGGAACCTATAACCTGGAGATTCGGAAGGAAGGCTATAAAAGTGAAACCGGGGAATTGCAGGTCTCTGAAGAAGAACCGACGATTCGGAACGTGAAATTAGAACCCCTGTTTTTTCAGGTGGTTTACCCGGAAGAAGAACAGGTTGTTTTTAACGGCGAAATCATCGAGGTATCGGAAAACCCGCTGCTCTTTCAAAACGGTCAGTACTCCTTCCAGAGAAAAGCCGGCACTCTGTACATCGAACCGGTATTCCCGAAACAACGGGCTATAAACGCTCTCAATTTTTCGATTCCAATCTTAGCGGGTCTTTCCTCCCTGATGACGCTGAACACGATTCTATCGCCTCAAATCGAAGGGGGACACACCCTGTCTCCATCCGTTATCGTCTCCTGGAGTCTCACGTTGACCTTGACCGTAACGGACCTCTTCTTACTGAAAGAACGAAAAACCTTTCTTCGGGAGTACAGCCTCAGCGAAACGGATGATTCGCTTCACTCATCCCAGGCGGAAGAGCTCCTGCAGCGAGGCGAATACATGCTCTCCCTGGGGAACATGAACGAAGCCCTGGAGTTTTATACAACCCTCATCGAAGATTTTCCCGATTCGCCCCTGCTGCCGGAAGCCCTTTATAAAACGGCGAAGATTCACTCCATCACGGGAGAAACGGACCTGGCTGCCGGTGAAATGCGCCTGCTCCTGGGACGGTATCCTGTGCCGGAGTTTTATGACAAAACATGCCAAAACCTGGCGGTTCTTTATTTTATCCAGGGAGATTTTGAGACAAGCCTTTTCTATCTGGACGCCATGGCTTTCGTCGACCCGCTCTTCTCCCGGGAGGAAGTGGCCCTCTACGGCAGTGACATTCTGGAAAGGTGGTCCAAGAATGTGACCCCGGAGACGATGGAATGAAGGGACGGCCTTTCCTCATCCTTCTCGTTTTTCTTTTTACCCGGATTCCGGGAATCGCTCAGGAAAACCCATTAGACTATGAAAGCCTTTCCGCCGAACTGTCGGCCTGGGAGGACAAAGTTCTCCTTCAGGAAACGCTTCTTCAGCAAGATAAGGAACAGCTTGTATCTCTCCTGGAAAAGACAGGAAAAACTCCCTTCCGCGATCTAAACAATAAGGCCCGGATTCTCCTTTTCCTGGCGGAAAACCAGCCTTCCCCATCCCCTGAAGGGGGAATACCGGATCTTCCGGACCAGGAAGGGGATAACTCCCGGAAAACGCGAAACAAGAACGCCTTGTTGACGGGCGCCCTGGTAACCGGCGGGATTACTCTCCTTGCGGCGGATGTTTCCTTTGCCCTGGCCGACAGGGCTTATGAGAGATACATCCAGGCCTCAGACCCTTCCGTAGGGGGGTATTATCAGCAAGTTTGGCAGTCCCTGGACCTTTCCGCCCTTATTCATTCCCTTCTGGCGCTATCATCCTTTGCCTGTGCTACCGGTTGCTTTATTACCCTGGAAGAACCGGCTCTTTTACAGGATACGGCGATTTTCAATCCTCCGGGGGAAATGAAATTCTTAAGCTACGACGACCAGCTGGCCGCCCTGGATGAGAATATTCACAAGACCGCCGATATCCTGGAACGGATGGAAACCCAGAGGCAGAAGAAGACCACCACCGGCACGGTCTTCCTGGCAACCGGTCTGACATCCTTTCTTACATCAGGACTTTTCAATTATCTGGCCATGGAAGCCGACCGCAGAAGAGATTACGATGCTTATCGATCCTATGACCTGACATCAAATCTCTTCGCCGGAGGCGGGATAGGCTGTGTATCCCTCTCATTGATTCTCAGGACCGGACAGAAGAAACAAGACCTGTTAGAGAGGCGGCTGGTGGAACTCCAAAGCTATCGGCAATTGATTCAGGAGGAAGGAGACCCTACTTGGAGGTGAGAATCTCCACGCCGTTCCAATCGGCAGAGGGAGGCTCGGCGATATACCGCTGACAGCGCTCCATAAACATCCCCGACACATAATCTTCCGGGAGTATTTTCCTTACGGCTTCAAAATATTTCAGGGCCTGCTCGAACTTCAGGCGGTAATAAAGCTCCATCCCGGCGTTATGGTAATCCCAGGCTTTACGCTCTTTCTCGGGCAGCTCTTTTTCCGCCGTCCAGATGTTTTCACCCTGGGTTTTTCCTTTGACTTGAACCCGGTCTATCATTCGGCAAACCAGGTCTTTTTCCACTTTCCGGTGCACACTCTCGGAAAAGATGATTTTTTGTTTATACGGTTTTGTCAGCCCTTCCAGACGGGAGCCCAGATTGACCATGTCTCCGATGATGGTATAGTCCATCTTCTTATCCGAACCGATATTTCCCACCGTGCAGACCCCGTAGTTGATACCGATGCCGGTATTGAAGGCCGGTTTTCCGTCGGTAATTTGAGCCTTATTGAATTCCACCAGGGCGCTCTGCATCTCCAATCCCGAAAGCACCGCCTGCAGGGCATCATCATCATGCTTTACCGGGGCGCCGTAAAAGGCCATGATGGCGTCGCCGATATACTTGTCGATAATCCCGCCCCGGGCCATGATGATGTCCACCATCATCTCAAAATAACGGTTCAGGGCTTTCACCAGCTCATCGGGCATAAAGCCTTCCGAGATGGTGGTAAAGCTCCGGATGTCGGAAAAAAGGATGGCCACCACCCGGTTATCCCCCACCAGCATGGATTCCGGATTTTCAAAGATAGTATCGATGACATCTTTAGGGACATAACGCTGGAAGATGTTTCTTATTTTATGTTCATTTTTCTGAGCCAGCACGGCCTTTAGAGCGAACTCTTTGATCTGCAGATATGCCCGGTCCAGTTCGGTGATCATGATGTTGAAGGTATTGGCCAGTTCACCTATTTCATCCTTATACTCCACTTCCACCCGGCGGCTCAGATCATTGTATTGGATGATATCCTTCATAACCCGGACAACCCGCGTCAAGGGACGGGTAAGATACCCGGCAAAGCTAAGAAGAAAGATGATGGAAACCAGAACGGAAACCCCAAGAACAATGAAATTCTGCCGGGTTATGTCGGTGACCTCCCGGTAGAAGGCTTCGGCTTCATCACTGACCACCACGTACCAGCCGAAGGGTTCAAAGATGAAGGCGTGCCCCACCCGTTCACGGCCGTCGGCCAGGAAGGTGATCCAACCGGTGGTATTCCCGGAGGAAAGAGTGTAGAGCCTGGCCCGCTCCTGAATTCCCATAGCTAAAGAGGAGGTGGCCGCGGCAATATGTCCGTCCTGGTTCACGGCAAAGATTATTTCTGTTCCGCTTCTTACCAAGGTGCCGGCATAGGAAAGCACGGCGCTCTTGGTAACCTCAATAAAATCTGCATCCTCCGCCAGATTATTGTTTACCAGTAGATTCCACTGGTTATCCATATATTTATTCAATTCCTGGGCTTTAAAGCCCATGGAAGCCATGGCGAGACGGGTTAGTCCGCTTCGGGCGGAGTAAGAAGAGATAATGCCGGTAATGAGAAGGGCGGCCACCAGCAGGGGGAGAACAATCACAATAATTTTACTGCGTATTCGCAAGGTCCTTAACCTCTAATGTTTCGATGGAACTCGGTATATGTACAGAATCGGCTTCTGGAAGTTCTTTCTTTATCTTAAGGTTTCTTTCACCCCATCGCCGGGCTGTATTAACACTGTTCTTCGATTTCAGTCTCTGGGCAGCGGTGCCGATATTATCAGTACGATAATTATGGCGGATCAAGGACTTCCTGCTCACTCCACACCTCACCCTTTACGACGGAAAGACGACCGTGTCCTTACCGACGGTGTCGAACTGAAGGGTATCAGCGAAGAAGATAAACACGAAATCTACGAGAATATTGACCGGGTGGTGGAGAATAACCGGATTCCCATAACCAAGGAGCTCCTGTCCCTTAAGCCGAAAAAAAAGGGAGCGGCTTTTCCGCTAACCATCAATATCCTCGCCGTGCTGGCCGTGGGGGCTGCTTTTATCCTTTCCAACCGTCTTTTCGAACAACGGCAACAGGCCCTGTCTTTAGAAACGGAACAGTATCTCTCCGCCGAAGGAAAACTGATCGAACAGTTGAAAAAAGAGTCTGAAGAAAAGCTCCAGGCAAAAGACGCCGAAATAGGGAAAATTCAGGAAGAACTGGCGGAATTGGACAGACGAAGCGCCGATTTGCAGGCCAACATGGAATCTACCATTCGAGCCCGGGAGACCGAACTGCGGGCGGAATTGGAGGAAGCCCTTGAAGCCGAGCGGGCACGGCTTCAAGCCACGGGAGCTTCAACGGAAGACATTGAAAAGACCCTGGAAGAATTCGAACGACAGCGCAGAGCGGAATACGAAAGCCTGATAAACAACTTCCGAGCGGAGGCTGAGGCGGAGATCCGGGCAAAGGAAGAGGAACTGGAACAGGCGAAGGCCTTGAACAGGGATTTTCTCGCCAGGATGAACGCGGAAAAGGCGGATCTGCAGGATGAACTTACCCGGCAGGAGGCGGAATTATCCTCCCGGTACCAGGCGGAGATGAGCGCTTTAGAGCAGGAGACCTCGGAAGCCCAGGCAAAACTGGCGGAACTGGCAAAACAGAGTGAAAGCCAGCAGCTGCTTCGAGACCAGATTACCTCCGGCTACATGACGATAAAAAACCAGATAGAGAAAGAAGACTACACGGCGGCCTTACAAAGTCTGGAGTCCCTGAAAACCATCATCAGTGATACCTCCCTGGCCGCCTCGCCAAACCTGGCAAAACAAATGGAGGCCGAAGGTTTTATTCTGGAAACCTTGAAACGGGATATCGAAAGCAAAACCTACAAGGAAGATACCGACACTTCTTCCATGGTTGAGGCGGCGGAAGCCCTGCTGGCAGCCAGAGAAATTGCCCGCCGGGGAGCCGAAGCCATGGAAAGCGGCAACCCGGAGGAAGCCGAAGACTACTACACCAGAGCCCTGGCGTCACTTCCCGCGATCCACCAGGCGTATAAGGATCTAGAAACAATCCGTCAGAACACCGTCAGTGAAACCCTGGCCACTCGTAACGCCGCGGCCCTGACATTCCTGGCCGCGGGAAACCATGAAGCGGCCCTGGCGGAATTCCGTACCGCCCTGCTCAGCGGAGGAGGTGAATTTCCGGAAGCCTACTCTCAGACCGTTAAAGGGTTGGAAGAAAGCATGACAGCCCGCCAGACCGCGGCCCTGGCGACAAAAGACCGCCAACTGGCCGCTAAGACGGCGGAAGACAAAAAGGCTCTGGAATCGCTGAAAAGCGAACTGGAAGCGCAGATCGCGGCTTTGGAAGAAGAACTGGCCGGCCTTGAGACCCTCCTTTCGGAGAACGAAGAGAAGCTGGCTCTGTCTCAGGAAGACCTGGCGGCCGTAAAGGAACAACATGAAGCGGCGCTGAAGGAACTGCAGGATCTGCATACCCAGGAGCTGACCGAAAAAGACGCCGCTTTTGAAGAAGAGAAAATAAAGCTCACCACCGAGATCGAAGGTTTAAACGAGAAGGTGCAAAACCTGACGGCGGAAATAAAGGCCTCGGGAGAAGAGATCGCCGGGCTCCGTTCCATCATGGCGGTCTATAAAGAATTAACCGCCGACTACCTCAAACAAAAAACCTCCTTAGAAAGCTTCCTGGCTTCGGATTCGGCGAACCAGGCGAAGAACCTCTATAGAGATTTTATGCGATCCGAAGGCGAAACCCTTTTCCCAGGAGTCGCCGAACTGTGGGAAAATCTTTCCGACCTCCTGATGAAGGAGGCCCGTTCTGAAGGTACTTCCGAAGGAAGAACAGAGGCCTTCGGAGATATTCGCCTCTTTACCGATTATCTTTCCGGTAACGCCCCCCGGGCCGCCGAAGAAATACAGCGGCTGGCGGCGGCAGAGCCGGCTTACGGTGATACGGTGGGTGAAATACAGCGCCTGGCTGAAGGATCCTTTCTTCCCGGAACCGGTACGGAGAGCGCCCTGCCCCGGCAAAGTCGTTTCATCGGGACCATCTCCTATATCCTGGATGAGCGAATCGTTATTGAGCGTCTCATAGCCTTTGAAGCCTCCGTGGGGGATACCCTTACTATCAAGCGAAAGCTTCCCGGAGGAAAGGATGAAGTTCTGGCGGAAGGGGTTATCAGCTACATCACCCCACAAAAAGTGGAAGCAATTATTGAAACCGTCAGGGGGGATCGAAGCCCTCAGGTCATGGATCTGGTATACCTCATCGCCGATTAACTGGTGGTTCCGAAGGTAGTATAACTGATCCCGATAAAATCCATATCATATTCCGGGTAAGAGAGAATTGTGTCGATCAAGCTCATGGGGTAAAAATTCGTAATGGACCCGAAGGGCGTGGTATCGGAAACCCACTTGTCAAAGGTCAGAAGAATCATTACATACTCAGTACCGGAAGACAAGGTGCTGCCGGGAAGGAAGATACCGGTTTCCCAGCCGTCCAGGGCGGAAGCAGGATAAAAAGCCGGAGGCCCCGAATCCATCCAGGCCTTTTCGACAATCAGCACAACGATGCTTTTCACCATCCCGTCGTCCACCGGGTCCCAGGTTAAGGTGTTATCTCCCGAGGCGCTGATGGAGCCTCCCTGTTGAGGGTTGGTGCCGTAGGTCAATCCTCTAGAGGCATCCGTATAGGGGAACTGCCACTGAGCCGAAACGGGGATATCATAAATATCGGTTACCCGGACGGTGTAGGTTCCCGATCCCCCTCCCTGTCTGAAGGCGGTGAAAGAAGTATCATCGGTCCGGGCGGAGAAATCGGCATAGATGGACCGGGTTGAATAACCGAAGGATGAGCCGTCGGGGTACAGAAAGGAAAAAGACGAAGCCGCCTGAAAGGCTCCCCTGCCGGAAAGATAGTTCACTTCCCGGACCTGGTAGTTGTTATCCCCCTCGGCAAAAAGAGCGTAACAGCCGCCGAAGGAATCCCGGTCGATACTGACGGCGGACTCAACGGTAGAGGAGCTTTCCCACTGTATTGTCAGATCCGCCCCTAAAGCGGGGTCATAGGTCACCGTCAGGGTCGTAATTTCATCAGGATAAACACTGAAGGAACTTCCCAAGGTGTCTTCAAGAATCGAGGTGCCGCCGGAGTTGAACAGGCTGATTTTGACATTCCAACTACCCACGGGAACATCGGGAAGAAAACCATAGATGCTGTTTCCCGGGGCTTCAAGCCGGTAGTCTTCGGAAAACCTTCGCTTTGAGTCATCCCCGGTAAGATCCATGGTAACCGAATAGACGCCGGTAGTGTTTTCTCCCTGCAGGGAAAATTTCAAGACGACAAACCCTCTTTCTTCACCGGTAATAAAACCCGGTAAAAGATCGCAGGAGGAAAAGAGCCCCAGGACGAAAACAAGAAGTATGATAAGCACACCATGACATCGCTTCATATGACGTTACCTCACCAGGAAGTAGTGGTATTGTTCTAAAAAAGGTATAACCAGGGGCTCGTGTCCCCTTTCGGAAAGCACGGCGAAATAGAGGGTATAGGACCCCGCATCAAGATCGGAAAAGGTTAAAACGCCGGCGTTAGGAATTTTGGAATCACCGCTGATATAACTATATTCTTCCAGCCCGGTGCGGGATAAAAGGATCCTGCACCGCTGCTCCTCCCGCTCGCTTAAGAAGCTGTAACCTATTTCCACGGTGCCGGGATCATATTCCTCTTTCACGTCCAGGACCAGGTAGGGTTCGAAGGAACCATAACGACATGAAGAGGCGAATAAACTAAAGGCTGCCAGAGCTAGAGCGATAAGACCCCGGGAAGCTTTCATACAAGATAGTATACTACAAGGAAGGTCAAAAGTACATGGTGACCCGATACTCCGGCTCCCGTCAGACGAAGCAGTAGACCTTCCGGGCATGCTTCTGGAAATCGGGAGTGCCCGCACCCTGACGAAGAAGCCGCATGGTCAGGTCGATCTTGTCGGGGGCTGTGCCCGCCAGGAAAGAGATGCCGTAATCGGTAAACACCTCGGGAATCATGGGCGTGGTGGGTCCCAGCATGGCGATCGGAAGACCTGCAGGGCAATGTTCCATGATCTCATCAAAACTCCCGTTGACGATGGTGGTGGAGGTAACGATGAGGGCTTCGGCCTTCTCCTTTACAATTCCATAGAGCTCATCGGCGCTTCCCATATTGTGCGAATGGTCGATGATATACAACTCAACCTTTATATCCCTGAGCAGCTTTACCACCGGCTTGAAGAACCCCACCATGGCCAAAAAAGAGCCTTCTTTCAGCTTCAGGGCGTCGAAAAGAATACTGTTATCCTTATCCAGCGGCATAGCCAGGGCCCTGGATGAATTCAGAGCGTTCAGCAGTGCTACCGCCAGGGATCGCCCCACCGGTCCGTCTTCTCGAATTTTTTCCAGGAGGACCTGAGCCTTTTCATCCTCATAATCACGAAAGGCTTCCTCCATCGGACCGCAGCAATGGCCCTGGTTCCAGGTGTAGGACACTCCAAGACTCCCATCATCCAGAGATACCGCCGTGTATTTCAGGCCGACGGTAGCCGTCTGAATTCTTCGGTTTTCCGCCAGGGGGAGAGCATGGGCATACAATTTTTCATGAATCTTCATAGTAAAACATCCTTTTCGTCTACTGTTTTGTTGTTCGTATCGAGGAACCCGTGTTTCCAATGCCACACCGGATCGGCGTACTCCTTCGGAAAGGGGTTCACCCGGGCGAAATCGGGCAGCCAGAGAGAGTCGTCCCCCGGCTCCTGAAGAAAGCCGTCCTCGATGCCGGCTTCATCGAGCAACCGGAGCAACTCATCCTCCGTCAGGGCCGCTTCCGTTCCTTTGGTGCCCTTGGTATCCACGAATTGAAGCATGAGAGAGAAGAGAGCCTTTCCGGCCAGGTGTTCGCCGAACCACCGGATCACGCGCTTCGTCTCATCCTCAAAGCCCGGCATCACCAGATGGCGAAGGATAGTGCCGTGAAAATCGGGGGCCTCCGGTGATGAAAGAGGGGCACGGTCTGCAGCGAAAAGAGCCGTTTGCTGGGCAATCTCCCCGTATTCGCTGTACGAAAAAAGTTTCGCCGAAGCTTCCCGGGTCGCGACCTTCATATCCAGAAGATAGATGTCCACGAAGGATGAAAGGATTTCCAACCCCTCGGGGGATTCAAAGCCCGAGGAATTCCATACCACCGGTAAAGTGAAACCCGATGAACGCAGTTCTTCAAAGCATCGGGCCAGGGTTGGAATAAACGGAGTGCCGGTGACAAGATTGATATTACCCGCGCCGGCGTCCGTCAGGGCGGTACATATCTTCATGAAGGTTTCGTCGTCCACCTCGGTCCCCATTCCTTCGGAGCTTATCTGGCTGTTCTGGCAGAAGGGACATCGCAGGGTGCACCCGGTGAAAAAAATGGTTCCCGAACCCTTACCGGAGATCAGCGGCGGTTCTTCCCCCCGGTGGACCACGGCGGAGGCTATTGTGAAAGACGCCCCCCGGCCGCAGAAACCCACCGCGCCCTTGGTGCGGTTCACCCCGCAGTATCGGGGACAAAGATGACAAGTATCATAAGCTTGGGCCTTCACGAAGTCCATAATACCTTACGACTCTACCAAAAAAGTCCGTCCTCTGTCATCTTCCTTCTTCAAGACGTTCTCACGGACTGAGAATTCTATTACAGTATTGTAAAAGTATCTTCAAGAATAGGTTCCTCAGCATGACGGCACACCATCAGGGAATACTCACCCCTTTCCAGCACCCATCCTCCTTCACTCTCATCGAATCGGGCAAAGGAATCCCGGGAAAGGGTTATATCCGCGATTCCTTCATTTCCCGGCTGCAAGGGCACCTTGGAAAATCCCTTCAATGCCCGGCCGGCATCGGCCGGCGGCGCTTCTCTTTTCTGCACATACACCTGAACCACCTCCGCTCCGGGAAAAGTCCCCTCATTCCTCACCGTTACACGGAGGGCTACGGTCTTTCCGGCCTGCAGGTCTTCCTTCGTTATCCTGCGGGACTCGAGGTGAAGATCCTTGTATTCAAACTGTGTATACGACAGACCGAAGCCGAAAGGAAAAAGAGGCTTTATTCCGTCTCTCTGAAAACCCCGGTATCCGACCCCTAACCCCTCGCCGTAGGAAAGATCTTTAATCCTTCGTATACCCCGGATCCCCTGAGGCCCCAGGGTTCTCGCCAGGGACACCTTCCAGGGCTTCTTATAATAGTAATTCGCCGCTTTTACATCGGCGAAATCGACCGGAATAGTAACCGGCAGCCTTCCCGACGGGTTTTCATCCCCGAAGAGCACCGCCGCCACGGCGGTTCCCACCTGTTCCCCCAGGTAAAAGGAATGAAGCACCGCCGAAGCGGCCTTGAGCCAGGAGGCCATTTCCATGGCTCCTCCGCCGGTAAGAACGGTGACCACGGTAGGATTCCTTTCAGAGAGCTCTCGCACCAGGTTGTCGCCTCCTTCAGGAATCCGCCACCGGCGGTCGTAACCCTCACTTTCCCGGATATGATCAAACCCGATACAAGCGATAACCACATCCGCGGAAGTGATAATAGGATAATCCTTTTTATACAGCCTCTTCTTCCGGGGGAGATACATCACTTCCGTTTCCGGCTTTACCGCCCGCTGGATCCCCGTCAGAATATCGATGCTCTTTTTCGCTTTCACATAACTGGAACCGCCGCCGCCGGTATCGGTCCCCCGGGCGCAGGACCCGGTAACCACTATCCGCTTTACCCTCCGGCGCTGCAGGGGCAGCACCCCGGAGTTCTTCAACAGCACGATTCCTTCCACGGCGGCGGACAAGAGCGCCGGGGTAGCGGGGATCGGATCGGCAGCCTTCGCCTGATCCCTTTTGTCATAAAAACCGCATCGAAGGCAGGTAGAGAGGGTTGTGGATACCCGTTCATCCAGTTCTTCCGGCGTTATTTTACCTTGCCGTAAGGCTTGTTTTATCTTCCCCGGGGCAAACCGCTTCGGACCCGGCATTTCCAGTCCCAGGCCGTTCCTCATGGCGTCCACGGTACTGTAGGTGGATGTCCAATCGGACATGACAACCCCGGAAAATCCCCATTCATCCCTTAAAACCGTTTTCAACAGCCAGGGGTGTTCGCTGGTATACACGCCGTTGAGCTGATTATAGGATGTCATGACAAACTGTACCTCACCTTCCTTCACCGCAGCGCGAAAAGCCGGCAGATAGATCTCCCGCAAAACCCGCTCATCCACCCGGGCGTTTTCCCTATGCCGGTCGTAGTCGGAATTATTGCAGGCGAAATGCTTCACCACGGCCTCGACTCCGGATTTTCGAAGACCTCGGATATATGATACCGCCTGGACTCCCGAAAGATGGGGGTCTTCACTGAAATACTCAAAGTTGCGGCCTCCGGTGGGAAGGCGGCATATATTCACCCCCGGTCCGAGTAACAGGGCTATGCCATGGCTTCTGAATTCCGCCCCGATCTGTTCCGCTGTCGCTTCAATCAGCCGGGGATTCCAGGTAGCGGCCATAGCCATGGCGCAGGGGAAAGAGGTGCCCCCGCCGAACAATCTTAAGCCGCCGGTGGCGTCGCTCATCCAAACGGGCGGAACACCCAACCGGGGGACCGGGGCTATTGCGAAGGATTTATACCCGGCCAACAGGGTGATTTTCTCATCCAGGGTCATGCGAGTGAGAATCTCTTCCGCCGTCGAGCCGACAATGGAAGCATCAACACCTTCTTCCGGTTGCGCCGGTTCCCCGGGTAAAGATAGTTCGGATAGGCTCATCAGTTTCTGAAAAACGCTTTGAGCGATGGAATACATCTCTACCTCCCTGTTGAACACTATACCCGGTTCTTGAAATGCGGGATAGCCTTTGCTATGATGAAATTTTGGAGGGAATAATGAAATATCGATCTTTTGGGAAAACCGGAAAGTCCGTTTCCGCTCTTGGTTTCGGCACCATGCGCTTTCCGACTTCCACAAACCGTCAGCAGGATGTCATTGAAAAGGACTCCATTAAGCTTCTCCGAAGAGCCGTGGATGCCGGCATTAATTATTTTGATACGGCTTATGCCTATCACGGCGGAAGAAGCGAGACCGTTTTAGGGAAGGCTTTATCCAAGGGTTATCGAGACAAAGTATTCATCGCCGATAAGTTTCCCAGCTGGCTTTTAAAGGAACGCTCCGATTTTAACAGAATTCTCGCGGAACAGCTGAAACGGTTAAAAACCGACCGGATAGATTTCTATCTTATGCACGCGTTGAACAAGCATTACTGGGAAAATATAAAAAAAACCGGTATTCTAATCGACGCGGAAAAAGCAAAGCAGGACGGTTTGATCGGCCACATCGGTTTCTCCTTTCATGACGACCTGGAAACCTTTCAAAAGATAATCGACGAATACCCGGAGTGGGAGTTCTGCCAGATTCAATACAACTATATGGATGTGGACACCCAGGCGGGTACGGCGGGGCTGGAATATGCCGCGGGAAAAGACCTGGGTCTCGTGATCATGGAACCCCTGCGGGGGGGGCAGCTGACCTCCGCCGCTCCGGAGCCTGTAGCCCAAGCCTGGGAAAGCCTCCCGAATCCGGGCAGCGGCGCGGAAAGAGCTCTCCGCTTCATCTGGGACCGCCAAGAAGTGTCGGTGGTTCTCAGCGGTATGAGCTCCATGGAACAATTGGAAGAAAACATCACCTTGGCAGAGGCTTCTCAAAGCTGCGTACTCTCGGAGGAAGAACGGAAGATGTATACCAGGGTAAAAGAACTATACAGCTCTCTTCAGCCCATCCCCTGCACTCAGTGCAAGTATTGCCAGCCTTGTCCGCAGAAGGTGCGTATTCCCGACATTCTCACCCTCTACAATGAGAGTATCATGTACAACAGCCTGCAGGAATCACAACGCCAGTATAACTTTGTCATCCAGGCAAAGAACAGGGCCGATCGATGCGTGGAATGCGGACAGTGCGAGGACATCTGTCCTCAACACATCTCCATCATTTCCTGGCTGAAGAAGACCCATAAAGCCCTGCATTTTCCAAAGTAAACCTTTATAAATCCTTCGGAATGGTCTATCATTCTTGGTATCCCGGGGGTGCTGGCTTTCCAATATGAAAAAAGGTGACCGGATTACAACCATTCTTCTCTATGCGGGAGCTCAGGCGGCCTGGTTATGCCTGCTGGCCTTGTGGATCTACTGGTTTGTTCGAAACTATCTGATTTTCATTGAAGTGGGAGAAAGGCTTTCCCCCCAGTTCGTTATAAACACCAGAAATATTCTGGCCTTGATTATCGGTATTATTTTACTCGCCGCTATCATGACCAGCATGACCATGCTTTTCAACCGGTTAAATAAGCAGATGCGGCTCACCCGGCTCTACGATAATTTTATCGCCAATGTGACCCATGAATTGAAATCCCCCCTGGCTTCCATTCAAATGTATCTCGAGACCTTGGAGAGCAGAGAGGTCCCCCAGGAAAAACAGAAGGAATTCATCGGTATCATGATCAAGGACACCCGAAGGCTGGAAACACAGATCGATACGATCCTTGAGCTTTCCGGCCTGGAAGACCGAAAGAAAATATTCTTTCCTCGTCTTCAGCGGGTCGATGAATTGATTCCCAACCTGTGCTATGAAGCGGCAGAGGCCTTGAAACTTCCCGATACCGCTTATTCTGTCACCGGAAACGGCGCGTGCCATTGCCTCCTGGATGAAAAGGCTCTGCGCGTTGTCTTCATGAACCTCTTTGACAACGCCGTTAAATACTCATCGGGCCAGGTTCGCATCGATGTTACCATGCAGTGCGCCGGTAAGCGGCTATACCTGGATGTGAAGGACAACGGCATCGGCATTCCGAAGAGAAGCCGGAAGGAAGCCTTTAAAAAATTTCGCCGTCTCTATCATCCGGGAATTCCCAATGTAAAAGGCACAGGCTTGGGTTTATACCGGGTTCGGGAGATAATACGGTCTCACCGGGGAAAAATTCAGGTTCTCAATAAAGACGGAGAAAAGGGAACCACCTTCAGAATTGAGCTGCCGGTGGAAACAACTCATACAACGGATAAAAAGAAGAAACCGACTAAAAAAGGACTCGAAAATGAGTAGCCCCGGATTACAAAAGATCCTGCTGGTGGAGGATGAAGAGTCTCTTGCCATTGGACTCACCTATAATCTGGAGGAAGAAGGCTATCGGGTTGTCCGGGCGGAAGACGGCGTGAAAGCCTGCGAGTCCTTTCAGAAAGAACAGTTCGACCTGATCATTCTGGATATCATGCTGCCCCATATGGACGGCTTTGAAGTGGCGGAAAAGATACGAGAAATCTCACCCAGGGTTCCTATTCTTATGTTAACGGCTCGAACACAGATAGACGATAAAATCAAAGGCTTGAGAACCGGGGTCGATGATTACCTAACCAAACCTTTTCATATTACTGAACTACTTTTACGAATAAAAGGCATGCTGAAACGATCCGACTGGTATAAGCCTATTGACGATTCCAAGGGCACCTATCGGTTCGGCTCAAGAACCTTCAACTTCAGCACCCTCACCTGCACTGTGGATAACCTGACGAAGCCCATCACGCCTCTCGAGGCTCGCTTGCTGCAATACTTTTTTTCAAATCCCGGGAGAATCATCTCCCGGGGTGAACTGCTGACAAAGGTTTGGGAAACCACCTCGGATATTCAAACACGCACCATCGATATATTCATTTCCCGTCTAAGGAAGTATCTTGAAAAGGACCCCTCAAACCCAGTTTTCCTGAAAAATATCCGGGGGGCCGGGTATCTCTTCGATCCCGGCCGGGAAAGTATCAGAGAAAGTCACCCCACCCAATCCTGATTCCCATAACCGGCGTATAGGAATAGAGTTCAAATAAATTTTCCCTCGTGCCGATTCGGCCAAAAACCTGGTAACCCACATAAAAGACGGGCATAAACCAGCTCACCAGGGGAATCCCAAGCTCCAGGGTCAATTCATCGAAGAATCCAAAAAAACCCTCCGATTGATTCATCCCCAGGGAAACACCGCCGAGACCGGCGCAATTGATAATCTGCAGGGTTACGGGCCTTTTAATAAGGCGCACACCGTTCATTAACCCGCCGAAACCGCCGCTGATACCGGCTTCATTAAGGGGATCCGTTACGGCCAGGCCGAAACCGCCGGTTATCGTGTTTCCGGAAGATATTCCATAACCGTATCCTCCGTAATAGGTGAGACCTAAAGAATTATTGGTTACCACAAGGTCCTCAAAAAACGGATAGCCGCTCTGCTGACGCCCGAAAAACATTCCCCCGCCGCCGTCGGCGGAAAGGGTGAAAAGACAAAGGGAAAACAAGAACAGGATGCATACAGTCTTTTTCATATATCAATCTCCTAGATAAAATCCTTACGTATATTTTCAACACCGGACCGGAGGTTTTCTGTCACCGATTATACGAATTTTAAGAGAAAAAATCTGAGGATTGAAAAGGTAATCGTGAAAGGCAGCCTTATCGAAGAAGAAGGAAGAAAACCGGGAGGAATTTAGATTTCTTCTTCTTTTTCGTCTTCTTCTTGGTCTTCTTCCTGGGCAGGATCTTCGGAAGCGACAATTGGAAGTCCGAATTCATCAAAAGCAACAGGTTCATCGTTCGGCCGGTTCATTTTTTTCTGCTTTTTAGCTTCTTTTTTCTTTTTTTTATCCAGTTCGCGTCGTCTTTTTTCATAGGAATAGCTGTTTTTTGCCATGGACCCCCCTGCGGAAACGGTGATTAAAAACAAGGAGTCAGACGTCACGCCTGACTCCTTGTTGATTTTCGGTTTTAGTACCGATCCCGATTCCGGGGTTTCCGTTCCAGAGCTTCATTCACACGGATTTCTCGATTCTGGAATTCCGTGTTGTTCAGCGCAGCGATAGCGGCATCGGCGGCACTGTCGTCTTCCATTTCCACGAATCCAAAACCTTTGGATCGATCGGTCATGCGATCAACGATAATATTGGCACTGAGAACAGTACCGAACTGGGCGAAGAGATCTTCCAGCTGATCTTCCGTCGTCGAATAACTCATGTTTCCGACATAAAGTTTTTTTGCCATCTAGCATCTTCCTTTTTCACCGGTTCTACCGGTAATGATAAATCTCGATAGCAGCAAGGTTGTTTTGTTGATTCTTGATCAGGGGATTACGAAATTGAATGGAATTACTTAGAAGCCGTAGAGCGTTCAATCTGAAGAAGGTCTCACAATCAATCGACGTAATTTCAGTTCATAATCAAAAAAGAACTGTCGCATACCTGCTGGTATCACTTCGAAAGCATACAGGATGTGAGAAGAATAGTCAATACATTAAAAACAAGAGTTAAAAAATCCGTGCATACTGGAATTGTGAAAAAAAAAGTATTCTGTTATTCTGGGGCAAAGGAGCATTCAATGCACCGCCTGGTGGAAATGATTCAATCCTCGTCTTATTGTGTAGCCTTTACCGGCGCCGGCGTTTCAACCCTGGCCGGCATTTCCGATTTCCGGGGAAAACAAGGGCTTTATAAACAAGAGGATATCGATGCTGATCGGATCTTCGATATCGGGTATTTTAGAAAAGATCCTTCCTACTATTACCTGAAATCAAAGGATTTTATCTACAACCTGGACAAGAAAACCCCCGCCTTAGTTCATACCGAGCTGGCTCGGCTGGAAGAAGCGGGATATATCAAGGCGGTGATTACCCAGAATATCGACCTGCTCCACCAGAAAGCCGGTTCAAAACGGGTTATCGAGGTTCACGGAAGCCCCGGGATTCACCGCTGTCTTTCCTGCGGTCGAACCTGGGATTTCGCCGACATCGCCGCCCTGGTACAACAGGGTACGGTCCCCTTTTGCGATGACTGCGGCGGCATTATAAAGCCGGATATTACCTTTTTTGGGGAACAACTGCCCGCTCAGGCCCTGGAAGAAGCTTTTTCCCTGGCGGCTTCCGCCGACCTGATGATCATTCTCGGGTCTACCCTGCTGGTACAGCCGGCGGCCTCCATTCCCCTCTATACCAGGAGAAACAACGGGAATCTGGTCATTGTGAACAACATGGAGACCCCCCTGGACCCCTACGCCGCCCTTCGGTACTCGGATCTCGGTGAGGTCTTTTCTTACCTGGGAGAACACCTGGTCTGAGGCACCGCGGGGTGTTAAGCAAGCACTTCCGCGTGCTCTTTGGAAAAACGACGGGAAGGATTCAAAGCTCTCAGGACCTTTTCATCTTCCGGGGTTATTCGCTCGGTGACCAGGTGAAGGAGGGTTTTTCCGACTCCCGGCCCCAGCATGAAACCCTGGCCGCACATTCCCACCGCCAGAAACAACCCGGAAAAACCCGGTGCCCGACCCAGAACAGGAAGACCGTCGGGAGTCATGGGGTAATGCCCCGCCCAGGTTCGCCGAACCAGGGCGTTTTTCATTCGGGGCAGTAAATCCAGGAGTCGGCGGGCGAAAATCGGCAAGAATTCGGAGGTGCCTTCCCTGGTGAGCCCTTGATGAGGATGCCGGGGGGTATAGCAAAAAAGTACGGCCCCTTCGGCGTTCTGACCAAAATAAAAATTTGCGGTTTTTCCATCTCTCCCCGGCCGCATGTCCACTACCAGAGGAGAAAGGAAGTCCGCCATAGGTGAAGTTATCCCCGCTTCATGGATCTCGGGAAATACCGGTACTTCCAAAGCGAGAGGTGAAAGGACCTGCCGAGCCTTTGCCCCGGCGGCCACGATAACCGCTCCGGCGATCGTTCTGCCGCTCTTCGATTGTACCCCTTCCACCTTTCCGTTTCGGGAAATAATTTCTCTCACCGCTTCATTAAAAAAGAAACTGCAGCCGGCCTTCTCAGCCGTTCTGAACATCGCATCATTGGCCAGCAGAGGAGACACCTGCCCGTCGTCGGGGGACCAGGTACCCCCCAGCAGTCCCTCCTCGCGTATGCCGGGCACCAGGTCCGCCACTCCTTTCGGCTCGATCCAACGGATATCGAGGTTATAGGACCGCTGAAAAGGCAAGAGATCCCGCAGGGTTTTTTCATCCTCTTCCCGGTACACCGGGAAGAGGTACCCCCCCTTCTTCCAGCCCAGGGAGGTGCCATAGGTTTCCTGCCAGGTGCGAAAAAAATGCAGGCTTTCGGAACCCAGGATAATCTTGGCCGCGTCGGAATGGGTTGCCCGGACTCCGCCGATGGCTGCCTTGTTGGCCCCCTGCCCCGGCGAAGGATACCCTTCAAAAACGGCGGTTCGCAAACCCGCCTGGCTTAAAAACAACGCCGTCGGCATACCCACGCTTCCTGAGCCGATGACAATGACATCGAAGGTTCTAGTGCTCATGCCTGCGTTCCTTTCCCCGGATCAGTCCCGGCATGAGTCTCCTCAATATTGCCTACCCCGGCAAGACAACCCAGAGGGATCTCCTGAAGAGGGGGCCTCTGCCTGAAACTCGATATTTCAGCGGGATCAAGTCCTTCTTCACGAAACAACCGCTTTATGAGATCCTCACAGGTCTTCCCGCCGCAGGCTCCCATACCGACCCGTAAGGCCGCTTTCAGACTGTTCATGTCCCGGTACCCTTTCCGGATCAAGGCGGTAATTTCTTCCCGGGTAACCCGTTCACAGCGGCAGACTATCTCCGGCACAGCTCCGGCTTTCTCCCCTGCCGTTGTTTCTTCCTGCACCCGCCGGTAAGCCGGGGGAATAATCGAAGCCACGGCTTCCCGCTGTTCGAAGGGGACCTCCAGGGTAATAAGGCGGCACGAATCGGTACCCGCTTTGACGACTTTCACGGTGCCTTCTCCGATACGGTTCCCCTTCATATCGACCGTGGGTACTTTCTTGCCGACGGAAAGACCCTCTACAGGAAGCTCCCAGGGCAGGGTAACCCTGCAGGTTTTTCCGTCTCCTCCCCGTTGATCAACCAGGGTGATGGCCAGACCCGGGCACACCAGCACACACTTCATGCAGCCGGTACAGCGGTCCCCTTGAAAGGTCGGAACCCCCAGAAGGTCTCCTTTCCCAATGCGTATTCCCTTTACCGGACAAACCTCGGTGCAGGGATTGCAGGGGATTTCCTGATCGCATCGGATAACCGGGTACACCTGTAAATCTTTCGGGATAGAAAGCTCTTCAATCTTCACCTTTCCTTTGCTCTTCAGGTCCTTTAAAAAACCTTCCCATGGTGACGGTTCGGTGACCCTTTGGCCGAAATCACCGGCGATTCGAACACTTTGTATGCGCCCCCCGCAGATGGCCGCCCCAGCCTCGGATATCTCTTCGGCGTCTCCGGCGGCATAGACCTTCATACCGTACCCCTTAGCGGCGTGGTACAGCTCGTTCACCGGGTTCAGTCCCAAGGCAAGGAGCACGGTATCAACGGAAAAACTCTTTTCGCTGCCGGAAAGGATACCTCCCCTTTCGTCCAGGGCCGCCACGGTGATCCGGGAAACCCGGTCCTTCCCTTCCGCCCGGAGGATGGTATGTCTTGTATAAATGGGTACTCCTAAACGCCTGATCTTGTATTCGTGCACCCGGTACCCACCACAGACTTCAGCAGCTTCCGCCAGGCCGACAACCTCCATACCGGCCTGCAGGGCGTGATAGGCCACAATCAGCCCCACGTTTCCGCCGCCCACGATGAAAAGCCTTTTCCCCGGCAGCACCCGGTCGCGGTTCACCAGGGTCTGAAAGGCCCCGGCCCCCATAATGCCGGGAAGGTCTCCTCCCGGGAAAGACAGACTCTTTTCCCGAGCCCCGGCAGCCACCAGAAGAACCTCCGGTTCCAGGAGGACATAGGTTTTTCCATCCTTTAATATGCCGACTTTTTTATCGGCGAAGACCCCTAAAGCAGGGGAATTACGCCAGAGATGCATCCGGCCGATGGCTTCCACCTCCTGTTCCAGAAGGCCGGCGATATGAATTCCCCGCCTTCCGGCATAACAGGCCTCCCGGGAGCCGAAGAATTTATGGGTCTGCAGGCAGAGTTTTCCCCCTAAAGCCGGCCGGTCGTCCACCAAAACCCCTTCAATCCCGGCCCGCCCCAGCTCCGCTGCCGCCGCGAGCCCCGCCGGCCCGCCGCCGATAATGAGGCAGGGAAGGGAAAGACTTTCCACCTTTGAAAAGACTTCCCTCCCGGAGTTCTCTTCAGGAAGCTTAGGGTATCCGACACAGGGGGTAATTCTCATACCCCCTCTCAACGGGGTCATACAGCCCTTCACCGGTAGGCCGTCCGCTAAAACGGTACACTGGGAACATTGACCGTTGGCACAGAACAACCCCTGGGGGGCGTGATCCTTTTGATGCCTGCCGAAGACATGAATGCCCTGAGCAATCAAAGCAGAGGTAAGGGGTTCTCCCTCCACTCCATGGTACTCCCGGTCTCCAAAGAAAAATGAGACAACCTTTCCTTCCACCGGGGGAAGAATCGGATGACTGGTAAAACGGTACACTATTCCTCCTGCATAAAGGGGTATCGATAATCCTTGGGAGGAACAAAATTTTCCTTGATCGCCCGGGGAGAAGTCCAGCGCATCATGTTGAGGATGCTTCCCGCCTTGTCGTTGGTCCCGCTGGCCCTGCCGCCGCCAAAGGGCTGCTGTCCCACCACGGCACCGGTGGGCTTGTCGTTGATGTAAAAGTTTCCCGCCGCCTGAGAAAGCACTTCTTCAGCTCGGGCTACCGCTCCTCGAGAGCGGGCGAACACGGCGCCGGTAAGTCCGTAGGGCGATGTCTTATCACAGAGTTCCAGAACCTCCTCATATTTCCTGCCGTCATAGGGATGCACCGTCAGTACCGGTCCGAAAATTTCTTCTTCCATGGTCTTGAATCGGGGATTTGAGGTTTCGATAACCGTGGGCGAAATAAAATATCCCACCCGGTTGTCGCCGGTTCCGCCGCAGAGAATCGACCCATCGGAGGCTTCGGCCGTGTAATCCAGGTATCCCTTGATCTTGTCAAAGGCTTCCCGGTCGATCACCGCGTTGATGAAATTCCTGAAATCGGCTACATCCCCCATCTTCAATTCCGCCACCTGCTCCAGAAGGCGCTTTTTCACCGTTTTCCATAATTCCCTGGGGATATAAGCCCTGGAGGCGGCGGAGCATTTCTGCCCCTGGAACTCGAAAGCCCCCCGCAGCAGGGCTGTGACAAGTTCGTCTGCGTCGGCGCTCTCATGGGCCAGGATAAAATCCTTCCCCCCGGTTTCTCCGACAATGCGGGGATACGAACGATAGGAGGCTATCCGGGAACCCACGGCCTCCCACATCCCACGGAAGACCGCCGTACTGCCGGTGAAATGGATCCCCGCCAGGTCGCTCATGGGCAGAATCATCGGCCCCACTACGCTCCCCGAACCGGGAAGGAAGTTAATCACCCCCTCCGGAAGCCCCGCTTCCATGAAGAGCTTCATAATATAATACGCCGGGTACACCGCGCTGGAAGCGGGCTTCCAGAGCACCGTATTGCCCATCATGGCCGGGGACGAAGGCAGGTTTCCGGCGATGGAGACAAAGTTAAAGGGTGTGGCGGCAAAGACAAAACCCTCCAAGGGCCGGTAGTCCATACGGTTCCAGGTGTATCTCGATGAATGGGGCGGCTGCTCGGTGAAGATTTCATTGGCGTAATAGGCGTTGAAACGAAAAAAGTCGATGAGTTCACAGGCGGCGTCGATCTCCGCCTGGAAGACATTCTTGCTTAAACCCAGCATGGCCGCGGCATTCATAGTGCTTCTCCAGGGGCCGGCCAGCAGATCCCCCGCCTTGAGAAACACCGACAGACGGTGCTCATAACTCATACCGGCCCATTGACGGGACGCTTCTCCGGCCGCTTTCGCCGCGGCCTCAATTTCCTTCGGTCCCGCCTGGTGATAGCGGCCGATGACTTTCCCATGATTATGGGGCATGACACAGTTTTTTATATCCCCGGTCCTGACCTCTTTGCCTCCGATAATACAGGGTATCTCCACCTCCGAGGCGGTCAAGGCATCGAGAGCTTTTTTCACCTCCTGCCGTTCTTTCGATCCCGGAGCATAGGAAAGCACCGGTTCGTTATCCGGCAGTTTTACCTTAAAAATTCCGTTCATTGTTTTTTTCCTCCTGTCGTTGTTTTTTAGGTGAACCGATACCCCGTCGAGGCTGCAGCACCGCGCCCAGTTTTCCGTCCCAGGAATCGATCATAATACGGTTAAAACTCTCCACATGGTCCCGGGCTAAGGACTCCGCTTTCCCGGTGTCCCGCGACCGAACGGCCTGGTAAATATTCCGCAGATCGTTGAGGTTTTTTTGCATCAGATGAGGATCCGGCCGGAGATAATGGTGATAGTACAAACCTATATGCCGATGGACCGTCTCCAGAACGATTTCGTACAGCACGTTACGGGCACCGGCGGCCAGAATCATGTGGAAACGGTCATCCAGCCGCAGCATATCGCTCCAGCGGGAAGTCCCTTCCTTTACCGCCTCATCCAGTTCCACCAGCAGACTTTCCAGCCGACTCAGTACTTCTGCACCCGCCCGACCGGCCGCCAGGGTGGTTACATCACCCTCCAGGGCTTCACGGAATTCCGCCAATTCGGAAAGGGGGACATTCCGGTATTCCAGGAGCATGGAAAGGGATGTTCTGACCCGGCCCACCGAGGGTTCAAGAACATAGGCACCCCCCTTTGAGCCCGTACGGATTTCCAGCACACCGTCATGCTCCAGCACCCGCAAGGCCTCCCTCACGGTAATTCTGCTGGTTTCGAAGAGCTCCTGCAGGGTCCTTTCGGGGGGCAGCCGGTCGCCGGGTTTGAGCTTTCCGCTTATAATTGCGTCGCGAATTTGTTCGACAATATCCGTATATACCCGGCTTTTCTGTACCGCTGAAAACATACCCCTATCCTTTGTTAATGGTTTAACCATTATACATTATGTACCCCGGAAAATCAAGAAAAAGATCTCCGACCCTCCGGCCTTGACCAGAAACGGAAATAGAGGCAGACTTGCCCTATGGAAGAGTCGGTGGAAGAATTCTGGGCGGCCATGGAAGGGCAGATCGGAGAAAAAATACTCATTAAATCTTTGGGTCAGTGCTTTTCCGGGCATCCGGATATTAAAAAGGAGCGGTGGGGGGTGTTTTTTCTCACCGGCTGCTCCTTCTATTTTAAAACCTTTGAGGAAAGCAGCGGGTTCCTGGAAGGCCTGATCAGAAGAAAAAAGGCAAACCCGCGGGAGAATAAAGAGCTTCTCATCAGCATTCCCCTGGAGGTGATTCGGGAAACTGCATTTCCGCAGCCGAAATCGGCCTTCCAGAAGATTTTCTCACGGCCGGATGAAAAAATCTCCTTCCGATACAAAGACGCAGGAGATGAAGAGACGCCGTTCATCTTTTCTCTTGTCACGGGGAAGGAAGAGTTTCTGAAGATTTTCGAAACCCTTCTTCCCTGAAAAAACCTTACACCGACAACCCGACGGATTTCCGCTCCAGGTATTCCATAATTCCCTCCCGGGCGCCTTCCCGGCCGATACCGCTTTCCTTCATTCCGCCGAAGGGTAACGCCGCCGCCGTGGGATTGATATCGTTAATGCCGATGATGGCAAAATCCAGCCCTTCAAAGAATTTAAAGGCTTTGGCCAGATTGTTGGTGTACACATAGGCAGCCAGCCCGTAAACCGTATCGTTGGCCATGGCCAGGACTTCATCCTCGTCATCAAAGGGGATAACCGCCGCCACGGGACCGAAGGTTTCTTCCCGATAGATCCGCATCTCCGGCGTTACGTCGGCCAGCAGCGTGGCGGCGTAAAAAAAGCCCTTGGCCAGGTTCCCCTCGGTTAAGCGTTTCCCGCCGCAGAGCAGCCGGGCACCCTTGGCCAGGGCGTCCCGCACCTGCTCATCCACCCGCCCGAGGGCCTCTTCGTTCATCAAAGGACCCAGGGAAACCCCGTCGACGATTCCCTGCCCCGCCTTCATTTTTTCAGCTCTCGCCTGAAAGGTTTCAAGGAAGGTTTTATAAAGTGAACGGTGCACGTACATCCTGTTGGGACTGATGCACGCCTGCCCCATGTTGAGAAATTTCACCATGGCGGCTCCTTTGGCCGCGTGGACGGGATCCGCGTCTTCCAGAACGATGAAAGGTGCGTGCCCCCCCAGTTCCAGGGCGATTTTTTTCATGTTTCCCGCCGCCCTGGAAGCCAGCATGCGGCCCACCTCGGTGGAACCGGTAAAGCTGATCTTTTTTACCAGGGGATTGGAAACGAATTCTTCCCCTATCGGAACGGGGTCGGAGGTAGTAATGAGGTTGACCACTCCCGGGGGAAACCCTGCTTCCTCGAAGACCTTAAAGGTTTCCAGGGCACAGAGGGGGGTGGTTTCCGCCGCCTTGAGTACCACGGTACACCCGGCTGCCAGGGCGGGAGCGGCTTTTCGGGTTATCATGGAGATGGGATAGTTCCACGGGGTAATTGCCGCCACCACTCCCAGGGGTTTATGAATCACCAGAAAGCGCTGATCCGGCCGGGGAGCCTGGATAATCTCGCCGTAAAGTCGTTTCGCCTCTTCGGCGAACCAGAGGAGAAAATCCGCCGCGTACACCACCTCACCCAGGGCCGCTTTGAAGGGTTTCCCCTGTTCCAGGGACATTACCCGGGCCAGTTGTTCCTTCCGGCTCATCATGATCTCCCAGGCCTTGTACAGGTAAGCAGACCGTTGGTACGCCGTTTTCTCCGACCAACCCGGCAGAGCGGCGGCGGCGGCCTTGACGGCCTCCGCGCTATCCCGCCTGGAGCCGTCGGCCGCCGTGCCTAAGACCTCGCCTGAAGCCGGGTTGATACTTTCAAAGGTTTTTCCGTTTTCAGCTTCTTTCCAGGATCCGTTTATAAATAACATTCCCTAGCTCCTTTCAAACACAAGCGGCGTCCCGCTTTGATATTCCGCGGGACGCCGAAAAGGTAAAGATGTATAATTTAACTCAAACGCCGCAGAACGGTAACACAGTTAGTCACCGCGGAACCGCCGACGTTCAGGGTCACACCGATCTCCGGTACTTTCTTCACCGGCGCCGCGCCGATGGGTTCCCCCACCAGCTGCTTGTACACCAGG
>JAFGDJ010000036.1 GCA_016932135.1 Spirochaetales bacterium
GCCAGCAAGGCGTAAAAAAGGTCCTCTTTCGATTTCCAGTGCAGGTATATCGTTCCCTTTCCCAGCTTGGCTTGTTCCGCGATATCATCCACGGTAACCTTCGAATATCCGTATCGAAGAAGCAGGGGTTTGGCGATTTCAAGAATGAGCAGGGTCCTGGCTTGATAATCCGTCAGTTCCGACGAGTTAAAAGGATCAGTGGTCACAGGTTTGTTCTGCACTTACGAATGACTAAAAACATAATATGGTCATGATATAGCTATTTTCTCCTCCTGTCAAGAGCGTATTCAAGTCCGCGGTGGGGGACAGTAACATGTAAAAGACGGGGGGTGTATAAAAAAGCCGGGAAGGCAACCTTCCCGGCTCATTATAAAAACGGGCTGCTTATCCCCGCGTGCGGGCAAAGTCTTTCATGAAATCCGCCAGGGCCAGGGCTCCCTCCAGGGGCATGGCGTTGTACACCGAGGCGCGGCACCCGCCGACGCTCCGGTGGCCTTTCAGGCCGATCATCCCCTTGGCTTCCGCTTCGGTGACAAAGGTTTTTTCCAGGTCCTCCGAGGGAAGGCGGAACACGATGTTCATGTCCGAACGGACGGCCTTGTCCACCGGGCAGCGGTAGAACCCGCCGCTTTCGTCCATGGCTTTATATAAAGCGTCGGCTTTCTTCCTGTTTCGTTCCTCTACGGCGGAAACACCGCCATGGTCTTTCAGATATTTCAGCACATGGTGAACCGCGTAGATGGAGAACACCGGCGGCGTGTTATAGAGAGAATCCTTCTCCGCGTGGATCTTATAGGAAAGATACACCGGCAGGGTTTCCGGCGACCGTTCCAGGAGGTCTTCCCGGATGATGACAATGGCCACCCCGGCGGGGCCGATATTCTTTTGGGCTCCCGCGTAGATAAGACCGAAGTTTTTAACCTCTACCGGGCGGCTTAAGATATCGCTGGACATGTCGGCTATCAGAGGTGCTTCCGTCAGGACGGGAAACTCCTTCCACTGCACCCCGCCGATGGTTTCGTTGGAGGTAATGTGCAGATACGCCGCTCCGGGGGTTGCCTTCACGGTCTTTGCGTTCGGCAGGGTGGTGTATCCGTTCGCCTTGCCGTCAAAGAGAACGTTGACGTTCCCGATTTTCCTGGCGTCTTCATAGGCCTTTTTTGCCCAGGCTCCGCTGACGATGATGTCGCAGGTGCCCGTGGCGGGCAGGAGGTTCATGGGAACCATGGCGAACTGCAATGTGGCTCCTCCGCCCAGGTACACTACCTGATAGTTGTCAGGGATCCCCATAAGGTCCTTTAAAAGATCGGTGGTTTCCTGGTGTACTGTTTCGTACATGCCGCTCCGGTGGCTGGTTTCTACCATGGAAAGCCCCTGTTGGTGGTAATCCACCATCTCATCCCGTAATTGCTCCAATACTTCCACCGGCAATGTGGCCGGACCGGCGTAAAAATTTATTTTTCTATTCATACCTAACCTCACTCTATTTCGTTCATTACCGCTTCATAGATATCTTTACTGGAAGCGGTGAGTTCTTTCAACTGTTCCGGTGTCAGGGCTTCATCGATCTGAATATTGGCGCAGGCGCCGCTGGCTCCCGAAAAAATGATATTTTCCATTCGTTCGATATTGATGCCGTGGTCGCGGATTACCCGGAGAATATCCGCCAGAACCCCTACGGTATCCCTGTGTCGGACGGAAACCATGTAACGGGCGGGGGTTTTTTCCATGACGTTCACGCAATTGGGCACCAGTCCCGAGGTAAGGTACGCTTTAATGATCCGGACCGTTTCATCAGCCACGGCGTCCTGGGCCTGGTTGGTGGAGGCGCCGATATGATGGGTGCCGTACACCGAAGGGTGGGATGCCAGGGAATGGGAGAACTCCCCCTGTTTTGCTGAGGGCTCTCCGGAAAAGACATCCAGCCCGGCTTTGATCTTCTTGGTGTCCAGGGCTTTCAGCAGGGCATCTTCATCCACCAGTTCCGCCCGGGCGGCGTTGATAAACACGGCCCCCTCTTTCATGGCTTGAAAGAAACCGCTGCCGATGATGCCCCTGGTTTCGGGGGTCAGCGCCAAATGAACACTGACGATGTCGGCGTCCGCCGCGGCCGCTTCGGGAGTCGCCCGGTAGCCCACGCCCATATAGGCGGCTTTCTCCTCATCCAGGGACCGGCTCCAGGCGATAACCTTCAAGCCGAAGGCTCTGGCCCGGTGTATGACTTCTTGGCCGATGGTTCCCGTTCCTATGATGGCCAGGGTTTTTCCGTAGATCCCGTCGGCCTTGGAATATTCTTTCTTGTTCCAGGTGCCGGCTCGTAAATCGGCCACATTATCGGGAATCCTCCGGTCGATGGCCAGGATGAGCCCTAAGGTAAGTTCCGCCACCGCCACGGCGTTTTTTCCCGGGCAGTTGGACACATAGATGCTCTTGGCGGAAGCGGCGTCCACATCGATGGTGTTGAATCCGGCTCCGGCACGGACAATAAGGGAAAGGTCCCTGGCTTCCCGGATCATCTCGCCGGAAACCTTGGTGGACCGGACAATGATGATCGCCGGATTATCGTTTTTTATGGCCTGGACCAGGGATTCATCGCTCAGATCGGGCTTATTCAATACCTTCGGCCCCAGGGCTTCCAACTGCCGGAGGGCCTTTTCCGGCAGTTTATCCGCCACAAGAATCGATCCTTTCATATCCTTCCTCCTTGCCTCAGAATCGGTGAATAAGAAGCCCCGAACGGAGCTTGGGAGCGAACCACGTGGATTTCGGAGGCATCACCAGACCGGCATCGGCCACGGCCATGAGTTCCTCCACCTCCACGGGGTAAAAGGTAAAGGCGACACCGCCCTGGGTGTCCACCCAGTTCTCCAGTTTTTTCGGGCTCCCCGGACCGCCGGCAAAGTCGATCCTGCCGTCATTCCGCTGGTCGGTGATACCGAGAATTGGCTCTAGAAGCTTGTTCTGGAATTTGGACAGATCCAGGGCGGCTACCGGGTCGGCGGCGGGAGAGGGAACCTTTTCCTTCAATTCATACCACTGGCCGTCCAGGTACATGCAGAAGGACCCCTTTTCAGCCGGTTCCGTTCTGCCGCTTCTATCCAGATAAAAGGATTTTTCCACGGTGGCAAGAAAATCCAGGGTGCTTAAGCCCCCCAGATCGCTGACGTATTTATTATACGGATATATGGCCATCTGATCGGAAGGAAAGGTAACGGTGAGAAAATAGTTGTATTCTCCTTCCGGCTCTCTTTGGAAGAGGGCTTCCTTTACCCGCATGGCTCCGGCGGCCCGGTGGTGGCCGTCGGCGATATAGAGAGCCGGTACCCGGCTGCAGGCGGCTTCCAGCTCTTTGGAAAAGCGGCAGCGCCAGAGGGTGTGACGGACTCCGTCCGCGTCGGTAAAGTCGTACAGGGCCGTTTCGGAGGTTTCCTTGGCCATGAGTTCCTTGATTTCCGAGGTGGAGTGAAAGGTAAGCAGCACGGGGCCCGCGTGGGCCCGTAAGGTCAGCATATGACGCAGGCGGTCATCCTCTTTCGCCTTCCGGGTATGCTCGTGCTTTTTTATGGTGTTGTTCTCGTATTCCTTCACGGCGCAGCAGCCGGCGATTCCCACCTGTTCCCGGCCGTTCATCACCAGGCGGTAGATATAGAGGACCGGTTCCGGGTCTTCTTCCAGAAATCCTTCCCGGATGAAGCTCTGAAAGTTTTCCGCCGCTTTATCGTAGACTGTATCGTCGTAAAGGTCGGTGCTTGACGGAAGATCAATTTCGGGCCGCACAATGTGCAGAAAACTGTAGGGGTTTCCTTTTGCCAGATCCAGGGCTTCCTCAGTGTTCACCACATCGTAGGGAACACTGGCGACTTTATCCGCCAGGTCGGGTCTGGGGCGCAGGGCTCTGAAGCTTCTAATGGTTGCCATACAACTCCTCATATTAGCTTTTCCTTCATGATAGCCACATATGCGTAAAATTGTCAAATTTTAATACGCAAATAAGTAAATATAATTAGAATTATTTTGTATTTAAACATTTTTTCGCGGTTTTTTCTTGCATCTTCGCCGAATAGGGGTATACAATACAAGCCATGGACGGTGACATCTATGTGCTGGACGATATCGACCGGCAGATACTGAGAGAACTCCGCAAAGACGGCCGGGCCTCCTACCGGGTTATTGCCGACAATCTCAATATAGCCGACGGTACGGTTCGAGCCCGGGTAAGCCGGATGACCGATCTGGGCATTCTGAAGATTTCACCTCTGGTCAATCCCTTCTATTTCAAAAACAGTATTCTCGCCCACATCGGTATGCAGCTGGAGAGCCGGACCCATCATGAGACCATGAGAAAAATTGCCGAGCTGGAGGGGGTTCTCTCGGTCTGTAACTCCGCCGGGGAATTCGATCTCATGGTGGAGGTTTATCTCCATTCCCGGGATGAATTGAACCATTTTCTCTTTGGATTGCTGCCGAAGATCGAAGGAATTAAAAGCACCCACACCTTCGTGTATCTCGACGCCCGGAACAAGTGGATAGAGCCGAAGTTCTAGTTTTTTCTTGCATAATGAGGCTTCCCGGCTTACCATGGAAATATGAGTGAGAAAATACGGTGTTTAATAGAAGATATTTATGGCGCTGAAAAAGCTCAGGAGGTTTATCAGCGTCTTTCATGGATGCTGGAGAATCGTTTAAAAGAGATTACCCCTCCTTCCGTTAAGGGAGCCGGAAGCCTGCCCGTAAGTGAGGAAGATGCTTTTGTCATCACCTACGGTGATCAGTTCAGAAAGGCGGAAGCCGAACCCCTGGCCGTCCTGGGGCAGTTCGCCGACCGATATCTGCGGGGTTTGGTTTCGGGAATTCATATCCTCCCGTTTTTTCCGTATACCTCGGATGACGGTTTTTCCGTGGTGGATTACCGGGCTGTAAATCCCGCCTGGGGCACCTGGAAAGATATTCAGGCCGCCGGCGGCAGGTTTCGGCTGATGAGTGACCTGGTCTTGAATCACTGCTCTGCTTCTTCTCCCTGGTTCAAGGCTTTTCTCCGGGGTGAGGAACCCTACGGGAATTACTTTATTACCGTGGATGAGGGAACCGATCTATCCATGGTTGCCCGGCCCAGAGCTCTTCCCCTGTTGACTCCTTTCCATACCTCTGAAGGGAAAAAGCATGTGTGGACTACCTTCAGCGCCGATCAGGTGGACCTGAACTTTGCCTGCCCCGAAGTGCTTCTGGAGATGATCGATGTGTTTCTGTTTCATGTCCGCCAGGGTATTCAGGTGATCCGTCTGGACGCCATCGCCTATCTCTGGAAAGAAATTGGTCATTCCTGTCTGCACCATGCCAAGACCCACGCCGTGGTGAAGCTTTTCAGGGCTCTGGTGGATGAATATCTTCCCTGGGTTATCATCCTTACGGAAACCAACGTTCCCCATAAAGAGAATATCTCCTACTTCGGTGACGGAACCGATGAAGCTCACATGGTCTACCAGTTTTCTCTGCCGCCTTTAGTCCTGGACGCTTTTTTGCGGCAAGACGCCGGTCATCTGCGAACCTGGGCCGGGACTCTTCCCCCGCCGGACGGTAAAACCACCTTTTTCAATTTTCTCGCTTCCCATGACGGGGTAGGGGTGCTGCCCGCCCAGGGAATTCTTTCGGAAGAAGAAATAGAGCAGCTTATCGGCAGCGTAAAGAACCGGGGCGGTTTGATTTCTTATAAGGCCACGGCTGCGGGAAAGATCCCCTACGAAATGAATGTAAACTACCTGGACGCCGTGGCGGAAGCATCTCTGCCGAAGGAGCTTCGCGCGAAGAAGTTTCTGGCGGCCCAGGCTTTTCTGCTCATTATGCCTGGAGTTCCGGGTATCTATATCCACAGCGTCATCGGTTCCGGGAACTGGCTGGAAGGGGTTGAGCAGACCGGAATGAACCGGACCATCAACCGGCAGAAGCTCGACCTGGATACCGTGGCGGAAGAGCTGGATCGGCCCGGCAGCTTGCGAAACCTTGTCTATAACGGATATGCCTCCATGCTGCGCGTCCGACGAACGAGAAAAGCCTTTCATCCCGGGGCCTCTTTCCGAGTCCTGCCCGCCGCTAAGGGAGTTTTTGCCGCTGAACGGATCTCTCCCGACAGGTCACAGCGGCTCGTCTGTATGATCAATACCTCCTTGAAGGATGAAGAATGCCGTCTGCCCACGGTGTTTAACGGTACGACGGTGGTTGATATTCTTTCTTCCCGGGAAATTACCCTATCCCCCCAGGGATCGATCCCGGTTCCTCCTTTGGGGGTTCTCTGGGTGGAGCCCCTCTGAAACCTTCCGGGGATCAATATATAGCACCTTGACCCATCACGGCATACCGTGGTATTTTTGCCACTAGCAATTTATTTTGAAAGGATGTGAAACCATGGGTATGTTACAGGGATTTCTTCCCATAGTAATGGGAGCTCCTGCGGGCGGTAGCGCCGCCGGCGGTTCGGGCCAGCTGACGACAACGTTTGTCACCTTCGGCCTGGTTATTTTAATTTTTTATTTTCTTATAATACGGCCGCAAAATAAGAAACAGAAAGAAACAAAAAATATGCTGGCCAACCTGAAGAAAGGAGATAAGGTAGCTTCGATCGGAGGCATTCGTGGGGTTGTCCAGAGTGTCAAAGACGATGCGGTTATCGTCAAGGTTGACGGGGATACCAAACTGGAATTTACGAAATCAGCTATCGCCACTGTACTTGAACGGGCGGAAGTTAAAGACGAGTAATACACCGACGGTTCCTTTCATCTTTGGTCAATTTCCGATTCTTAAGGAAAAATCTCACCACCGGGGTAATGTAAGATGAGCAAACGTAGCAGGTTGTTTATCATTCTGCTGGTCGTCGCGGTCTGCGGGGCTTTCCTCTATTCAACCTTCAACTGGTATTTTTTAATTCCGGAAGAAAAGAGGGAGCTCTCGGCCGGATCGAGAGAGCAGATACGTGAATATGCCATTAAAAAATCAAGCCAGGTTCTCAAGACTCTGCAGGAACTGGCCTTAACGGAACCGGAAGCCCAGCTTCCGGAAGAATACGCTTTTCTCAAGGATAAAGCGAAGGAATACTATAAGTCAGCGGATCGGTCTTTTCCCGAAACCTGGACCGTAACCGCCGTACTCAGCGCTTTTACTACCAGGGAAGAAGCGGCGGAGATTCTGGAAACCCATTACCGGGAAGAACTCCTCGGTTTAAAGGAATACCAGGGTAAAATTCTTCAGCTCGGGCTGGACCTCTCCGGGGGAATGAGTATCACCCTTCAGGCGGATATGGACAGTCTGCAGGAGCGGCTTGAACGAACACCCACCAGGGATGAAAGAGACCAGGCCTTGGATCAGGTGATGGAGATCCTCAACAACCGGATTGACCGTTTCGGTGTAACCGAACCCTCAATTCGCCGGCAAGGGGATGATGAGATCCTCATCGAAATTCCCGGAGCCGCCGATCCGGATCGGGTAAACTCCTTTCTGATGGGAAAGGGATCTTTAAAATTTCATATTGTGGACGACGCGGCCACGGAAACCTGGAACGCCTACAAGCAGGGAAAAACGGGAATTCTGGTGGATAAAAACGGTAAACCGTTAGATCCGGAGGTTCTTGATGCGGGGCGCATTGTCCGGGGTTTTTATACCAAGGACGACTACGGAGTAGATACGTACGTCCGGGATCTGGTAATTAATCAGGAACCGGGGCTGGACGGCAATCATATCGTCGAAGCCCAGGTGGGAAACGATCCTGTCACCGGCCGACCGGTGGTCAATTTCATCTTGGACCGGGAAGGCGGCGAGATCTTTTTTCAGTTGACCTCCGCCCACGTGGAGGACACCCTGGCCATCGTTCTGGATGACAAGATCAAGGCCGGGGCGAGAATATCGGAACCCATTCGGGAGAGTGTCCGGATGAACGGCTTTGACCGGAAGGACGCCACCGACCTGGCCACCGTCCTGCGTACCGCCGCCATGCCGGTGGAACTGGTGGTGAACAATCAGCAGTCTATCGGAGCTTCCCTGGGGGAAGACTCCATTCGACAGGGCTTACGGGCCATTGGGTTGGGTTTTATCTGTGTGGTCTTTTTCATGGCCCTGTATTACCGGCGTTCGGGTATTGTGGCGGATATCGCTCTTATTCTGAACCTTTTCTTTATTGTGGCTATTCTATCGGCCTTCAACTTAACCCTTACCCTTACCAGTATCGCGGGACTGATTCTTACGGTGGGTATGGCAGTGGACGCCAACGTCATTATTTTTGAAAGGATCAAGGAAGAGCATCGCCTCGGCAAGACTCCTGCCGCTTCAATAAAAGCGGGGTACCGCAAGGCTTTCCAGACCATCATGGATGCCAATATTACCACTTTTATCGCGGCTATTTTCCTTTCTCAGCTAGGTACGGGACCAATTCAGGGTTTTGCCTACACCCTGGCCGTGGGTATTGTTTCTTCCATGTTCACAGCCCTCTTCATCACCAGGCTTATTTTCGATTTCGGTCTTGACGTTTTGCACACATCGAAACTCAGGATCGGATGGAGGGTTCGGTAATGCGCGTAATACACTTTTCTAAACTTCGATATGTTATGTTTACCCTCTCCTTAGTGCTCATCGCCGCGGGGATCGTTCTCATGTTTTCCCAGGGGGGACTTAACTACGGCATAGACTTCAAAGCGGGATTGAGCCAACGTATCCAGCTTGCCCCTGAAGCGGCCCGGATCAGTTATACGGGGGATGGTGAAGCCCGATTGAATGTCCGAAACGCCGTGCTGACCCTTTCCATTACGGAACTGGACGCCACGGTGAAGAACTACAACTTTCCCTTTATCCGGTACACCACCCTGGAAGAATTGATAAACGGCATGCCTGGACAACAGGGTTTGAAGGATATCCCCGGAATCAGCGTGGAGTCACTTTACAAATCGGAGTATCTTCCTCCGGATG
Source organism: Spirochaetales bacterium (assembly GCA_016932135.1). GTDB lineage: Bacteria > Spirochaetota > Spirochaetia > JAFGDJ01 > JAFGDJ01 > JAFGDJ01. The sequence continues at coordinate 8,947 of JAFGDJ010000036.1, forward strand.
CCCGGGGGGTTCTTTCAACTTCCGATATAGCAGGGTTTGAATTTCCGATAGATCTGACGGAAGAACCGGCGATCCTCAATATGGTCAACGGGAATGAATCTGAGTTTATCACCATTGATTCCTTCCGGGATACTATCGCGACCGTGGGGAATCCGCAGATACAGGTGGTGGGCAAGCCCTACGAACAGGAATTCCTGGTACGGGTTGAAGACCCCGGCGATGTGGATGATTTTTCCAACGTCATGTCGGGGCGGCTTCGCACGCTCCTGGCCGATGCCTATGGTGTCGATCGTGTTCTTGTTAAACAGAGCGACTATGTAGGACCAAGGTTTTCCCAGGAACTGGGTAGGCAGGTGGCTTATCTCACTTCTTTCGCCCTGCTTTTAATTCTCTTGTATATCTGGTTCCGATTCCAGTTGGCCTATGCTGTTTCGGCCATCATCGCGCTGCTGCATGACGTGGCTTTCATGTTCGGTTTTATCGGAGCCTTTCAGCTCGAGGTGTCCACCGCCACCATCGCCGCGGTGCTGACCATCATCGGGTATTCACTGAACGATACAATTGTAGTCTTTGACCGGATACGTGAAAATATCGGCCTTATGAGAGATTCGGATATCGAGACGGTGGTGAACACCAGTATCACCCAGTCTTTGAGCAGAACCCTCATCACCAGCTTGACTACCCTGCTGGCCGTGGTGGCTATCTATATCTTTGCCACGGGAAGCATTAAGGATTTCGCTTTAAACATGATCGTAGGTATTGTGGTGGGAACCTATTCATCGATCTTTATAGCCTCTCCGGTGTTCCTCGGGTGGGTCAATACGGCTCGAAAGAGAAAACGATTGAAGGATGTCCAGAAATACGGCATCAAGACGGAAAAGCCCCAAGGGGCTCCCGCCTCGGCGTTGGAATCTCCGGCAAAAGACGAAAAGGATATCCATAAGGTGAAACAAGAAAAGACCGCGGAAGTTCAGAAAGCCGAAAGAAAGCTCAAAGGCAAGCGGCAGACAAAGAAGAAAAAGAAATAACCCTTCTGTATGATACCGGAGCGCCCCTTAAAAAGGGGCGCTTTTTAATACCGCCGGCCGTGAACCTTGTACAGGTTGAATTTTCCGATATGGCTGATGAGCATGACGGCCATGACGCCGGCTTGCAGAGGATCACTGACTACCAGGTCTGCGGCCCGGGGGACCGACCCGGCCATGTTAAGGGAGATCACCGGAATACCGTAATTCTCCCGGAGTTCTTTCACTGCCTTGGTTACTTCGCCGCCCATCAAGGCGCCGGCCAGAACCAAGAGCCCCGCCCGATGCAGGCGGCCCACCGCCCGGACCGCGGCGGCTATTTCCGCTTCACCGACAATAGCGATGGTGTCTACCGATATGGTCTCGCCCCGCATATTATGCCGGTCGGCTTCGGTGATGGCTCCGGACGCCACCTGGGCTACCTGGGCTCCGCCGCCGATGACGATAATGCGTTTCCCGAAGGTCCTGGACGCCGGCGGCCGGACCGCCACCCGGAGGACGGAAGGAATTTCTTTCAAGACTTCCGGCAGGGAACCGTCGTCGCTGTCATCGGATTGGATAAGCAGGTGGGTATGACCGTCGTGGGTCTTCCACGATTGGAAATAAATGATGTTGGTACGATATTGAGAAAAGAGGGCGGCGATATCGGCAATAAGCCCGATCCTGTCTCCGGCGGTCAGTTCGTAGACCACTCCCGGAGCCTCGTCGGAGGCGGAGTGATGTTTTATCCAATCGTAATGCTGGCGTAAGACTTCGGGTATATCCATGAAAGTATTGTACTGCTTTCGTGAATTCGGTCAAGACAGCTAAAAAAAATCTTTTTGTTATCCATCTGTTATACCCTTGTCAGATATATGAAAGGTTCTTGTTTCCCAGGTATGGTACACTTCACTATACCTCGGGCAAACGGGGATAATCATGAGGAGGATAACGTGAAGGTTTTATTAATCGGAGCCGGCGGTGTCGGTGAGGCTATCGCGGCAATAGCGAAAAAACAAGACCCCAAGGCTGAATGGATGGAGCAGATGATCCTGGCGGATTACAATCTTGCCAGGGCAAAAGAAGTAAGCGCAAAGCTCAAAGAACCAAAAAGATTCCCCCCGGAAAAAGTTGACGCTGGGAAAACGAAAGATATAGTCGCTCTGGCAAAAAAATATAAGGTCGACTTGATCATGAACGGATGTGATCCTCGATTCAATATGCCGATTTTCGACGCTGCTTTTGAAGCGTCCTGCATGTACATGGACATGGCCATGAGTCTTTCGGAACGGCATGCCAAGGATCCCTTCCATAAATGCAACGTCAAGTTAGGGGACCGGCAATACGCCAAGGCTAAGGACTGGAAAAAGAAGGGGCTTTTAGCGATCTGCGGTTCGGGAGTTGAACCCGGCATGGTGAACGTTTTTGCCCGGTACGCGGCGGATCATCTCTTTGACGAAATTGAGGAACTGAATGTCCGGGACGGAGCTAATCTGGAGGTGCGGGGGTACGACGTGGCCTTCGGTTTTTCCATCTGGACAACTATTGAAGAGTGTCTGAATCCCCCGGTTATCTGGGAGAAAGAGAAGGGCTGGTACACCACCGAACCCTTCTCCGAGCCGGAGGTTTTCGAACTTCCCGAGGGTATCGGCCCGGTGGAAATGATCAATGTAGAACATGAAGAAGTTCTCATGATGCCCCGCTATTTCAAGGATAAGGGCTTGAAGAGGGTTACCTTTAAATATGGGCTGGGGGACGAGTTTATCGGCGTCTTGAAAATTCTGCAGGCCTTAGGTTTGGATAAAACCGAAAAGGTAAAGGTGGGGGACTGTATGGTATCGCCCCGGGACGTAGTCGGTGTAACCGCTCCCGACCCGGTTAAGGTTGGAGAATCTATGTTCGGTAAGACCGCTGCCGGCCTCTGGGTGAAGGGAAAGAAAGACGGTCTGGAGCGGAATGTGTACCTGTATCAGGTGGCGGATAACCAGGAATGTATGAAAACTATCGGTAGCCAGGCCGTGGTAGCCCAGACAGCCTTCACACCGGTTATCATGATGGAACTCCTGGCCAGGGGTGTCTGGAAAGGCTCAGGGGTGGAAAACCCGGAATATTTCCCCGCCGAACCTTTCATTGAGAGGATGGAGCGGTATGATTTCCCCGCCGGCATGGTGGAAATGGAATCGGAATACCGGAAAGCGCAGGAAAAGAAAGCCCTTATGGCCGGACTTTCCTCAAAATGATGACATGAGCGGGAGGAACCTGAGGGTCGATGTAAGGGGCGCATTCCTTATCAGCCATGGATCTTCAGGGACCCCGCTTTATCGCCTACTATTAATCATCAAGGAGATTATATGAACAAGGTTATTGTCGTGGGTGTAGGAGCCCAGGGAAGTACTGTGGCTAAGCGGCTGCAGGAAGAAAAAGTGGTCAAAGAGATTGTCTGTGCCGATTATGATGAAAAAGCCGCCAAGGAGATGGAGAAAACCCTTCCCAAGGCTAAGGCGGTCAAGCTGGACGCCCGGAAGGTAGAGGAGATTATTAAAGCTGCCAAGGGATGCGATCTGGTGGTGAACGGGCTTGAACCCGACTTCAACATGAATGTGATGAAAGCCGCTTTAGAAGTAGGGGCCAATTACCAGGACATGGCTTCCGGACCCGTATCGGATACCGATTTTGTTACCGCGGTAAAAAGATGCCTGGATATGGACAGCCAATTCAAGGCGAAGAAGCTCACCGCCCTGATCAACACCGGATCGGCTCCGGGGTTTGCCAATATTCTGACCCGCGAAGCCGTGGAAATGCTGGATTCCTGTGACGCCATCAACATCTATGTGTACGATGAGATCTGGTCCAAGAAATTCATCCCCTTTTGGTGGTCTCCGGCTACGGCTTTCGGCGACATGGCGGCCAAACCGATTGTGTATGAGAACGGAAAGCATGTGCTGAAGGATCCTTTCAGTGAAGAAGTGATGATGGATTTTCGCGGAGTGGGAAAGAAGAGAATGGTGAACCACGAACATGAAGAACCGGTCACCATGGGACTCCTGGCCAACAAGGTGCTTAAAGGGGTCAAATATGTCAATTTTAAATATGGCGGTCCCGGTCTGGATCTGGCCCAGTACTTCTACAAAATGGGTTTGCTGAGCGAAAAAGAAATCAACGTCAAGGGTACCAAGATCGTCCCCATGGATATCATCTCCAAGCTTACTCCTCCGGCCCCGAAATATCCCAATGAGATCAAGGCTGTTCTCAAGGAAGGCATGATCAGCGAAGACGGTGCCTTCCTCGTTCGAGCTGAAGGCACCCAGAAGGGGCGGAAGGTTACTATCGATATGTATGCCAACGCTCCGGGCCTGACGGACGCTTTCAAGAAGGCAAAGATCACCCATGAATCCTATTTTACCGGCCAGGCGGCCTTCCTGTTTACCAAAATGCTGGTAAACGATAAGGTAGCCACCAGGGGAGTATTTCCTCCGGAGGTTATGGAGGCAGCGGAAAGAGCCTATTACCTTAAGGAAGCGGCAAAGCTCGATCTAACGGTAGACATGGAAATCAGAAGCCGCCTATATTGATCCGTAAGAAATGAACAGAAATACCCCGGCGGGTTTCCGTGCTTACGCCGGGGTTTTTTTACAACAATGGTGAAGAAATGGATGGAAGTGATAAGAGAAAAACCGTAAAAGGATATATCCTGGTGATTATATCCGCCTGTGCCTTCGGCACCATGGGAATTGCGAACAGATTCGCCTACAATCATGGAGCGGACATGGCTTCTCTTATGTCCATGCGGTTTCTGGTGGTTACAGTCTTTTATATTATCTATATGCGCCTTCGCCGACTTTCATGGCGACTTCCCTTCAAAAAAGCCCTGGTTTTAGTTATTTTAGGGCTTGGGCTCTACGCCAATGTGGTTTTCTTCTTTTACCGGGCGGTGGAGTTCATCAGCCCCGCCATGGCTTCCCTTATCCTGTATACCTATCCCGCCATGGTGGGAATTCTTGGACATTTCTTTCTCGGGGAACGCCTTACCGGCAGGCATCTGATCTCTCTGGCCGTGGTTATGGCCGGTTGCGGCCTTATCGTCAGCGGTCCGATGGACAATCTCGCCGGCCGCGGATTGTTGTATGCCTTTTGTACAGCGCTTTTTTACGCGGTCTACATTATCGGAAACAGGAAGATTCTCTCTGATGTTCACCCGGTGGTTTCGGCGGCGTATATGGGGGCTTCCTGCGCGGTGTATTTCCTCGTTTTTCAACTTCTGCAAGGGAGCTTCACCTATTCCTTCGATGTGGGCGGTTGGGTGGCCATGCTGGTCCTGGCTTTCTGGTGCACTATAGCGGGAATCCTCGCTTTTTTTCATGGAATGATGATTCTCGGAGCCACCAAGGCCTCCATTGTCAGCACCTTTGAACCCCTGTTCACCGCTTTACTCGCCTGGATTATCCTGGGGGACATGATTGGATATCTTCAGTGGATCGGCGGAATTTGCATTCTTTCCGGGGTTCTATTACTGAGAATCCGTGGCAGGAAGAACAAAGTCGAAAATGAAGGTACCCCTGATGCCTGAAGTGACTTGGAAGGTGCCGTAAAGGAATGGGTGCATACCGGTACTATTAAGATAAAATGAAAATAGTCTTTAATAGTATATTTTATGAACCCTTAAAGAAGTTTTCTTTTTTACCCATTGCAATATCCGGTAAAAAAAAGATACTATAGGTAAAATAGGACCGGAAAAAGGAGAGGATCATGGACGAAAAAGCGTACATTCAAGAGATAATACAGAAAGCCAGAAAAGCCCAGGCTAAAATCGAAACCTTCAATCAAAAACAGGTCGACAGGGCTGTTCGAGCGGTGGCCAAGGTGGTCTATGATAATGCCGAAGAGCTGGCCCGGATGGCCGTGGATGAGACCGGTATGGGGGTCTATGAAGACAAGGTTTTAAAAAACAAGGGAAAGGCCCGGGTCATCTGGAATAACCTGAAGGATAAAAAATCCGTGGATATTATCGACTATGATGAGAAGACCAAGGTATACCTGGTGGCCAAACCAATCGGTGTTATCGCCCTGGTAACCCCCACCACCAATCCCATTGTAACCCCCATGTGCAATATTATGTTTGCCCTGAAGGGCAGAAACGCTGCCGTCATCGCGCCCCACCCGCGGGCCAAGGGGTGTACCGCGTACACGGTGGAACTGATAAAGAAAGAACTCGTAAAGCTCGGTATAGATGAAGACATTGTTCAGGTTATCAAGGAACCCAGCATCGAACTGACCAACGAGGTGATGCGGCAGGCCGATACGGTAGTGGCTACCGGAGGCATGGGTATGGTAAAGGCCGCCTATTCCAGCGGCAAACCCTCGTTAGGGGTGGGCCAGGGTAATGTTCAGGTGGTGCTGGACCGGGATATCGATATCGTCGATGCCGTAAAGAAGATCATCGTCGGCCGGGCTTTTGACAACGGTATTATCTGTTCCGGTGAACAGACGGTCATCGCTCCCAAGGATACCTATGACGATATTATCAAGGCCTTCCTGGATAACGGTTGTTACTATCTGGACGATCAGTCGAAGATCGATAGAATCAGGGAGGTTATGTATCCCGGAGGGGGCATTATCAGCCGGGACGTGGTGGGTCAGTCTCCCTACACGGTGGCCAAGATGGCCGGGGTCGATATCCCCGAGAACACCAAAGTTTTACTTCTGAAAGCCAAGGGGGCGGGGAAGGAAGACGTCCTCTGCAAGGAAAAGATGTGCCCCATCATGGCAACCTTTATGTACGACACCTTCGAGGAAGGAGTGGATATCGCCCGGGTGAACCTGGAATACGAAGGTATGGGGCATTCGGCAGCTATCCATTCCAATGATCGAAAGCATATCGAATACGCCGGGGTGAAGCTCCATGTCAGCCGGGTCATTATCAACCAGACCGCTTCCACCAGCATCGGAGGGAGTTTCTTCAACGGTTTCGCTCCTTCCACCACCTTGGGATGCGGCACCTGGGGGAATAACAGCATTTCGGAAAACCTGGACTACAAGCACTTGATCAACATCTCCCGGATAGGCCTTTTGAACACCGACGCGGTACAGCCTTCGGATGAAGAGATCTGGGCTGAGATCTAGGATTACAGGGAGGAAGATATGTCAGTTTTGAAAAAACTACAGGAAATCAGGAAGACCTGGGAAGAAACCGCTGTTGAGCCGACATTGGCGAAGTTCCCTGAAAGAAAAAAAATCTTTGTCACCGGTTCCGATACGCCGGTGGAACGCCTGTACCTGCCCGAAGAAATGGACGCGGATACCTATATGGAAAAACTCGGGTTACCCGGGGAGTATCCCTATACCCGGGGGGTGCAGCCCACCATGTACCGCGGCCGCTTCTGGACCATGCGGCAGTACGCCGGTTTCGGTACGGCGGAAGAATCCAATAAAAGGTATAAATATCTTTTAGAGCAGGGGCAGACGGGTCTCTCCATCGCTTTTGACCTGCCTACCCAGATCGGTTACGATTCCGACGATGCCATCAGCGAAGGCGAGGTGGGGAAGGTCGGAGTGGCTATCGACACCCTGAAGGACATGGAGATCCTCTTCGAAGGAATTCCCCTGGACAAGGTGTCTACCTCTATGACCATAAACTCCCCCGCCGCTGTTCTTCTGGCTATGTATATTGCCCTGGCGGAAAAACAGGGGGTATCGAAGGATAAGCTGAACGGTACTATCCAGAACGATATCCTGAAGGAATACATCGCCCGGGGGACCTACATCTTCCCGCCGGAACCCTCCATGCGGCTGATCACCAATATCTTCGAATACTGCTGCAAGGAAGTCCCCAAGTGGAACACTATCAGCATTTCCGGGTACCACATCCGGGAAGCGGGCTCCACGGCGGTGCAGGAAGCGGCATTTACCCTGGCCGACGGGGTGGAATACGTCAAGGCGGCCATTGCTGCCGGTATGGACGTGGACCAGTTCGCCGGACGGCTCTCTTTCTTCTTCAATGCCCACAACGACCTGCTGGAAGAGGTGGCCAAGTACCGGGCGGTTAGGAGAATCTGGGCTTCCCTGATGAAGAACAAGTTTAACGCCAAGTCGTCCAAGTCCATGATGATGCGTTTCCACACCCAGACGGGAGGATCAACCCTGACGGCTCAGCAGCCGGACAACAATATCATCCGGGTCACCATTCAGACCCTGGCAGCGGTCCTCGGCGGAACCCAGAGCCTGCACACCAATTCAAGGGATGAAGCCCTGGCCCTGCCCTCGGAACAGTCCGTGCGGATAGCCCTTCGGACCCAGCAGATCGTGGCCAACGAGTCGGGGGTAACCAATACCATCGATCCCCTGGGAGGCTCCTATTACGTGGAAGCCCTGACCGACCGGATTGTCGACGAGGTGGAAAAGTACCTGAAAAGAATCGAAGATATGGGCGGTATGGTTCGGGCTATAGAAAAAGGATACCCCCAGAAAGAGATCCAGGATTCCGCCTACAAGTACCAGAAGGACGTGGAAAGCGGAGAAAGGATCGTCGTGGGGGTTAACAAATACGTTCAGGAAGAAGCGCCGCCGGAGGGTTTACTGAAAGTTGACCCGGAGCTGCGGAAGCTCCAGATGAAGAAGCTGGCCCAGGTCAAGGCGGGACGGGACGGCGGAGTCGTGGAAAAAGCCTTGAACGCCTTACGCGAGGGCGCCCGGAAAGAGGACGTCAACCTCATGCCCCTCATCGTGGACGCCGTGCGGGTTTACGCCACCTTAGGGGAGATCTGCGGTGTCTTACGACAGGAATTCGGCGAATATAAAGAATCCATCGTGCTGTAGGAGAGACGGAAGATGAGTGAAAAGAAAACGAGAATACTGATCGCGAAACCCGGACTGGACGGCCACGACCGGGGGGCCAAGTATATCGCCCGGGCCTTGAAAGACGCGGGTTACGAAGTTATTTACACAGGCTTAAGGCAGACTCCGGAATCCATTGTCTCTACCGCTTTGCAGGAAGATGTGGATTTCATCGGCCTCAGTCTCCTCTCCGGCGCGCATAACGAGCTCTTCCCCCGGGTTATAGCCCTGCTGAAAGAGAAGAAGGCCGAGGATATCGTGGTCTTCGGCGGCGGGGTTATCCCTGAAACGGATATCCCTTCATTGATGGAGCAGGGGGTCAAGGCTGTGTTTACCCCGGGCACCCCGATATCCAAGGTGACCGAATTTATCGAGCAGGTAAAGGGTTAGATTCGGCGTAAGCATGGAACTTGTGGAAGGCGTTCTGGAAGGAGACATCCGTTCCATTGCCCGGGCGGTGAGCCTTATTGAAAACAACGATCCTCGGAAGGAGTCTTTGGTAGACAGCCTCTGGCCGCACTGCGGAAAAGCCGTGGTCTGGGGAGTAACGGGGCCTCCTGGGGCCGGGAAAAGCACCCTGGTGGACCGTTTTATCGAGCAGGAGCGCAGGCAGGGGAAGAAAGTGGCCGTTATTGCCGTGGACCCCAGTTCTCCCTTCACCGGTGGGGCTATTCTCGGCGATCGGCTCAGGATGCAGCAGCACGCCACCGACGACGGAGTGTTCATCCGCTCCATGGCCTCCCGGGGACACCTGGGGGGGGTCTCCCTGGCTACCTGCGACGCCGTGAAGGTTTTCGACGCCGCCGGGTTCGACACCATCTTCGTTGAAACCATCGGCGTCGGCCAGACGGAAGTGGAGATCATTGAACTTTCCGACGTGGTTCTTTTGGTTCTTGTCCCCGGTATGGGGGACGAGATCCAGGCGATGAAAGCCGGTATCATGGAGATCGGGGATATCTTCGTGGTTAACAAGAAGGATAAGGACGGGGCGGACAAGCTTAAAAGCGAAATCGAGTATGTTCTTGATATCAAGGAGAATAACGGAGGCAGAAGGAACCCCGTCGTAATGGTCTGCGCCCGGGATAACGACGGCATCGAAGACCTGGTGGGTACCCTGTATAGTTTCCTCGAATCCTTGAAGGAAGACGGAGGCCTGGAAGAGAAACGCCGGCAGAGAATCAGCCGGGAGCTGGAAAAGATCCTCCA
>JAFGDJ010000037.1 GCA_016932135.1 Spirochaetales bacterium
CGGCCGGGAGGTCTCCCAGGCCTCCCAGAAGCACCGGCGGGAGGGGGATGTCTTCGAAGACGCCTTGACGAAATGCATCATCGGGCCGTCCACGGTGATGATGGAGGCGGACCTCTTCCGGGAAACCGGCGGATTCGATGAAAACCTGGAAATTGCCGAGGACTACGAGTACTGGCTGCGTATAACCTCCCGGATTTCTGTTGGTTATCTGCATGAAATTCTTACGGTTAAACGGGCGGGAGACTGGCACCAGCTCTCGGAAAAGTACGGGCAGATCGAGATCTTCCGCCTCCGGGCTTTGAAGGGTTTGGTGGATCGGGGTTTCTTCCCTCCGGAGCGAAGGGCTTTAGCCCGGGCGGAGCTGGCAAATAAGTGCCGCATCTACGCCGCCGGTTGCCGGAAGCGTGGTAAGAATGAGGAAGCGGCGGAATATGAACGTTTAGCCCGGGAGTTTAGGGTTGATTCTATACTTGGGATAGATCAGTAGGAAGTCAGTTTACAGTCCGTTAATCCCATCCATCAGCACCTCCCGATACTCAGGAATGGTAGACGCATACCGCAGTATCGCTTGCAGGTATCCCGCCGGGCTTCCGGTGTCGAGCCGTTCACCTTCACACTGCCGGTAGACCACCTTTCCCTGGTCCATCAGTTTTTTCAGGGCGTAGGTGTGATAGTATTCACCGCCGGTGTGCTTCTTCCAGCCCTCTTCGAGGTAGCCGAAGATGTCCGGGGTGTAGAGGTAGCGGCCGATGGTAGCTTCTTTGCTCGGTTCAGTCCCCGGGGCGGGTTTTTCAATGATGTCCGTCACGTGAAAGCCGTCGTCGGCCATGTCCAGAATGCCGTAGCGTTCCAGGTTCGGGGGATTGTGAATGGTGGAAAGGACCGTACAACCGGTCTGCTTGAATGTTTCAATCAATTGCCGGGATAAGGGAGGCTCTCCGAAGTGCAGATCGTCCGGGTAGGCCACCACAAAGGGTTCGTCGCCCATGACGCTTTTTGCCGACAGCAGTGCGTGGCCGGTGCCGAGCATCTCCTGCTGCCGGATGAAGGTGAACCGGGCCTTCGGCGGAGCGACGGCAGCGAGTTTCGCTTTCGCCCCCTCGGCGCGGAACAGGGTTTCCAGTTCAATCTCCCGGTCGAAGTAATCTTCCAGGGTTTTCTTTCGCCGGGAGGTGATAATGACGATATCGTCTATCCCGGAATCGATAAACTCTTCCACGATAAAGGCGATGGACGGCCGGTCGATCAGCGGCAGCATCTCCTTGGGTATGGTTTTGGTAACAGGAAGAAAACGGGTGCCGTAGCCCGCGGCCAGGATCAGTCCTTTCATGAGAACCCCCTTCTTTTTTCGATTATGCACCTTCTGCCTTTTTTTGCAACACATTGACGGCTGCGGGGAAAGGGGATACATTCGGTAGGGTATGAAAAAGCTTATCCCTGCCATCTTATGTGTGTTTATTCTCAATTCTGCCTGTTCGGTTACCCAGGAGGTGTTCCTTCAACGGGACGGCGGAGGAACCATCCATGTGGAGATAGAGCTGCACGACATGATTTTATCCTACGCCCGGGATATCTACGGAGGGTTTACCGCCGACACGAAAGAGATTGTTCTTTTCGACACGGCCGCCGTGGAGGCGTTTTTTCTGAAGAACCCCAGTGCCGAGCTGAAGGATCTGAAAAACCCCTCCGCCGGAACCCTTATCCTTGACGCGGAGTTTTCCGATCCGCGGAAGCTCCTGGACCAGGACGCCTACGATCTGCCGCCGGTGGTATCGGTCACGAAAAAGGCGGGGATAACCGCCGTCGTTTTTACCCTTACCCCGGAAAACACGCGAATCCTCACCGACCCTGTGTCCCTGACGGACAGCGAGCTCATCGCCGTTTTCGGCCCTCAGAGCGGAAAGCCCTACAGCGAGGAAGAATACTCAGAGCTTCTAGATTATGCCTTCGCGGAGTATCTGGACGAAGGAGGGGCTGCGGGGGTCCTTTCCTCCGCTGTGGTGAATGTTCGCGTGCGGACCGAGGGGGAGATCGTCGCCGTCACCGGGGGGGTCCTCCGAGGCGGTTCGGCCCTGTTCACCCTGCCGTTTATCGATATCGTCACCATGAAAGAACCCATCGTTCTTTCAGTCTCGTATAAATAAAAAGCCCCCGGCCAAGTTTGCCGGGGGCCTGTTTCTGGAATCACTCCTTACCAGTTGAAATTGTTGCGTCCTCTGTTGCTGTTGTAGATAATCTGCACGTAGGTCGGTCCGACAATGATGTCCTCCGCCCGGCCGGACCGGATGACGCCGTTGATAAACCCCTGGGTCAGAATGCCTTCCAGGGTGCCTCCTTCGGGAAGGTCCAGGGTGATGAGCTTCTGCCCCTCTTCCAGGGGCACCGGCGTGTAGCCGCTGTCGTTTATCGGGTTGCCGTTCGCATCGGTAAGAATCAGTCCTTCCGCCGAGGTAAGCCTCGCGCTATACACGGTGGCCCCTGACGCGGTGGTTATGGTTACGGTGCCGCTGTACGACCCGTCCTGCTGCTTCTCCAGTTCGATGACGGTGGTGGTTGTGCTCACCGATCCTCCCCGGTCCTTGACCTGCTTCACCGTGGAATCGTAGGTCGACCCGGTGATGTCGATGCTTTCGTAGGTAGTCTTGGTCGTCCCGGTGCCCGCCAGGGTCATCTCGGTCACCGTTCTGGCTCGAACTGTCTTCGCTCCCGTGGTCGCGTCGTACTTGTACCGCCGGACCGTCTCTTCGGTACCGGCGATACCGATGCTGCTCATGTCGGAGAAGAGGTAGGTCACCGAGCGGCGGTCGTGTTTATCGGCTTCGTATTCGCTATAGTACTCATAGAACGAGAGATTGGCTTCAGGAATGGTTCCCGAAGCGAGGATAGAAAACTCGGCACCGTTATTTCCCGGCTGGACGGCCGAGACCGGGTCTGCCGGGTACGCGTAGGATGAAGCCGTCTCCGGGTCCAGGTCGTTGGTCGCATTGAAGAGGTCGTCTTTGTCATAGGAATTCGCGCCGCTGCCGGTCCAGATGAAGTTTCGGTATTCCACGCCCCCGTCGTAGTGGTGGGTTTCGTAGCGGATATAGGCCAGGGTATCGGGTGTGCCCGTGGCATCTACCATAGTCCAAAAAGCATCGTCCGATACCAGGTATTCTTCCAGGACATATTTCACGCTGGGGGAAGTGGACGGGTAGACCCTCAAGGTAACCCGGAAAATCGAGTTGTCACTGGTATAGGGGCTCAGTTCGAAATAGTAGTTATCCCCCTCGTTACCGTTCAGGTCTGTCAGGGGTTCGGCTTCCGAACCGAAGGTTTTTATTCCTGTGGTGCTTGCTCCATAGGCTTCCAGCGGGGTTTTCCCTTTCCAGACCGCCGCGTCGCTGCTGGTGGTCGAATCCGGATTCAATGTCCGGCCCTCGGCTTCCCGGTCGGCTGTATCGGGCTCGTAAAGGCTTTGAGCCGCCGTGAAAACCGGCAGCAGAGGCTGGGCCGACTCGGCTTGTTCAGCCAGCCGCTGAAGGGTGTGGTCCGAAACGGGAAAGAGGTTGCACCCGGTCATTACCACCGTAAAGACCAGGGCGACGAGAATAAGAAGATATCTATATTTTTTCATGCAGGCCTCCTATTTGAGGGAGTACTATACCGGTTTCTCAAGGGTCGGTAGATACTTCTTAATATATCGTAATTTGAATAAAAAATCAATCAAACAGGAATCATTCTTAAAAACTAATAACGTAAGCCTGTAAAGACCAGGCGGTCCATTTTCCGGATGGATGCCCTGAAAGCAATAAAAGCCACCGCGCTGCCGGCGATTCCCCCGGCCAGGTACCCCAGGCCGGCCAGGGTGGTGACCGATGACAGAGAAGATAAAAGGCTGACAACAGTATTCACGACGGCGAAGGTTAAGGTCGCGTAAAAGGCTCTTCGGTACATTTCCAGGTAAAAGAGAAAGTTGACCAAGGTCAGGCAGGTCAGGTGGAAAAAGACCGCCGCCAGGGTGATCCCCATGACCGAGAGAGAGACAATTCCTCCCAGCAGGGCGATTTGAAGCCGTGGAGCCGCCAGAATAAGCCCCGTGGTTATGAGGCCCTGGAAGATACACTGCTCTCTGATGCCCCGGTTTGCCCGGCTGATAAGCCGGTATTTCCGGCGCTGAATATCGGTAAAACGCCCCTTCCCCAGGGATAAAAGGAATTTCCGCAAAAGAATGTAAAAGTCCGTTTCGGTGGATATGACGAAGTAAATAAGTCCTGGAACCATGCTCAGGTTGGCGAAATAGACAGTAATATCGTAGGGTTCGTACACCGCCAGGAAGGTTCCCGCTACCGGGGTTCCATGGAATATCCAGTTGACCATCTTATCCACCCAGATAGACAGATAATACAGGCTGCCGGTAAAAAATAAAAACATATATTTCTTGAAATATTTTCTGAAGGCTCCCTTCATGGTTTCCCGGTATTCCGGTGTAAATGACTGGAAGCACAGGAAGAGCAGGATAAGGCAGATGACCAGGTGTCCCAGGGCGAAACCCAGCACGGCTCCGCCGGTGCCGTAGGTACCGGCCAGGAGGTAAATCAAACCAAGGGCGGCGGCCATGCCGATGATGTACGACAGGAGTATCCGGAGGTACCACGTCAGGACGGATATGAAGAGCATGATCAGCCATAAAAGATTGACGGCCAGAAAGAGGAGCAGGGCTCCGGCACGGAAGACCCAGAGATGGGAAAGGGGCGGTGAAAGGGTTAATACCGCGGGTATCCCCAGAACCAGGGAGATCAGGGCGGCCGGTATCAGGGCTTTCAGGAGATAACAGAAAGCGGCGTTTTCATCCTTTACGTAGAGGTAGTCGGAGATGATACGGGTGAAAATATAGTGGAATCCCCCGCCGATGAGAAGTGAAAAGGCATAGGAATAGATAACCACGGCCATAAACGCCCCCGGCAGTTCATCCATCCTGCCGATGAAAAGGCGTTGAATCGTCGTTATCCCGATAATGGAAACCAGCCAGGGTCCCGCGACGATAACGGCTCCCGCCAGGGAAACCTTGAAAAGACCGGTCAAGCCGCGGCGGTCCAC
>JAFGDJ010000038.1 GCA_016932135.1 Spirochaetales bacterium
GCCTGGTAAATTCACTGCGGACAAATATTTCTGCTTCTCCACCCGGCAAAATCCGCCTCCGTTCCAAAACCGATGGAGTCTTTCATCATGAGAGTACCGTTGAGAACCCTGAAGGCCTTGAATGTGTAAATATGGGTGAGTGCAAGAATGGTGTTGAAATGAATACAAAACAGTTATATAATGAAACTATAAGGAGATCCGAATGGCGAGTATAACCATCAGGAACATTTCCGAATTAATGCTGGAAAAAATCAGGATTCTTTCCAGGTCAGGCCGGCGGAGCATGAACAATGAATTGCTCTGTCTTATCGAAAAGGGGCTGCGGGCTGAGGAAGAACAGTTCGCCGGCGCTTATACCGTTTCAAGGGAAGCCCAGGTGTCGATCTGGGAAAGTATCTCCGGTGCCTGGGAAGACAACCGTTCCACTGAAGAAATAATACATGACATCTACTCTCACCGGACACCGGGAAGGCAGGTGGATCTGTGATTCTTTTTGATACCGATATCTGTGTGGAACTGCTCCGGGGAAACAGGGATATTCTCCGGCGCCGTCTGGATGAACCGGATGATGTGGCCGTCTCTTTCATGACGGCGGCAGAACTTTTTTACGGCTCATGGAAATCTAAACAACCGGAGGCGAACCGACACCTGGTGGAAGCTTTTCTGCTGTCCGTTACGGTTATCCACAGTAACCTTCGTATTCTCAATACCTTTGGGGAATTGAAGAGCTGGCTTGAAGGTCGGGGCTCAGTTCTGGCCGACGCGGACCTCTTTATCGCCGCCACGGCCCTTTCAGCGGGCAGCCGGCTAATAACCGGCAATATAAGGCACTACAACCGCATTGAAGAACTGAAGCTGGAAAACTGGCTTCGTTAACCCCCCATCCTTACGGCCTTGAGAAACCGGGCGTTCACCGCGGCGGCAACCTTTTCCAGCGTGGCTTCATCCGCCGGGCTGTCGATGGACAGCACTACCATGGCTTCCCCGGCCTTTTCCCTGCGGCCTAAGCTCATGTTGCCGATGTTGATCCCCGCTTCGCCTAAAATGGTGCCGATTTTCCCGATGAACCCGGGCTTATCCTCGTAGTTGATCACCAGCATATGGGGTTCCGGGGTGAAGTCGGTCTGAAAATCCCGGAGCTTGACGATTTTGGGGGTGCCCTCGAAGAGGGCTCCGGCGGCGGACCGTTCCCCCTCGGGGGTATCGATGGTAACCGACACCAGGTTGGAGAAGGATTCCGACTCGGTGGTGCGGACCTCCTCCACCGTGATACCCATGCCTTCAGCCACCAGGCGGGCGTTGACCATGTTCACTTCCTGTTCAATCCGGTGGTTCAGCAGCGCCGCCAGGCCGCAGACCGTCAGGGGAGTGCAGTCGTACCGGGCTATCTTGCCGCTGTAATGAAAAAGTACTTTCTTCGGGTGCGGAGGGGCTAATTGACTGATAAACTCCCCGATCCGGCTCACCAGGGAAAGGAAGGGCTTCATATGGTCCAGCAGATCGACGGGGAACTGGGGGATGTTGACGGCGTTCTCCATGGGGCGGCCGTCCAGGTAGTTGATAATCTCCCGGCTGACGTCCACGGCCACGTTCTTCTGGGCTTCGAAGGTATTGGCTCCCAGGTGGGGAGTCACGATCATCCTCGGGTGGGCGATGAGCTTCTTTAAGGTTTCCGAAGCGGGAGGTTCTTCGCTCCACACGTCGAAGGCGGCCCCGGCGGCCTTGCCGCTCTCCAGGGCCCCCAGCATGGCCGCTTCATTGACAATGCCTCCCCGGGCGCAGTTGACGATAATAACACCGTCTTTCATCCCCGCAAAGTGTTCCTCCCGGAGCATGTCGGTGGTTTCTTCATTCAACGGTGTGTGCACGGTTATGGCATCGGCGTAACGGATGATATCGTCGAGAGAGGTAAGTTTTACACCGTGATCCTCCGCTCGTTTTTCCGATATATAGGGATCACAGGCCAGCACGTCCGCTTCAAAAGCCCGGCACCGCAGGGCTACCCGGCCCCCCACCTTCCCCAGGCCGATGATGCCGATGGTCTTCCCCTTCAGCTCCCAGCCCGTAAAGGGGGCGCGCTTCCACTCGCCGCTTTTCAAGGAGGCGTTGGCGGCGGTGACGTTCCGGCAAAGTGACAGGAGAATGGCCATGGTATGCTCCGCCGCCGAGTTGACGTTTCCCATGGGAGCGTTCACCACGATGATTCCCCGGCGGGTGGCGGCCTTTACATCCACGTTGTCGATGCCCACCCCGGCCCGGGCGACTACCTTCAATGAGCCGCTCCGTTCAAGGAGCTCTTCGTCCACCCGGGTACCGCTGCGGGTGATGATGGCGTCATACCCGCCGACCAGATCGTGAAGTTCCGGGACGGTGAGCCCCAGGCGGATATCTAAAGTGACCCTTGGATCTTCCAGTAAAGGTTGAAGACCATCCTGTGATATTTCATCGGTTACAAGGACTTTCATAGTGCGGAGAGTCTAGGGTTTTTAAATAAGCCTGTCAACGCCCATAAACAATAGAAGGGATCAGTGGGTGTGTGAGTGGGGCAATTTCCTCACACTGAAACCTCACACTCACACTTTTACAACACCGCCTTTCCGTCCAGCACCAGCCATTGGCTTCCCGTCCAAACCAGGGGGTTGATATCCAACTGGGCGCCCTCGGCGGTGGCCGCCCCGGCCAGGAGAGAGAACCGGGCAATGATGGTTTTGAGGCCTTCCAAGTCCATGGAACTGCCCCGGAAGCCGGTCAGGACCGGCGCTATGGTAAGTTCGGTAAGCATGCGGCCGGCCTCGGCGGGGGTGCAGGGGGCCAGGCGGAAGGCCACGTCCTTGTAGAGTTCTGCCAGGATTCCTCCGGCTCCTGCCATCACTGCCGGACCGAAGACCGGGTCGGATAAAGCCCCCAGGATGAACTCGGGTCCCCGCACCGGTACCATGGAGGACAAGAGAAGGTGCTCCCCGGGAAAGCGCTCGCGCAGGTCCGAGAGGACCCCGGTTAACTCTTCCGCTGTTACCCCCAGCACAACGCCGCCCACGTCGGTCTTGTGCAGCACCTCCGCCGAGCAGAGCTTTACCGCGTAGGGGGCTTCGACTCCCGGCACCGGGCCGTCGGGAAGAGGCTCCCCGGCCTTCAGAAGAACATTCTCCGGCACCGGCAGCCCGGCGCCGCGCATGAGCTCCTTCACTTCCCACTCGTTGGGCTTTCCGGGAATTTCCAGGTCTTTTTTCCAGGTCTCCAGGAGGCCGGTATAATCGGTTTCACTTTTCATCTTTCGCCTCCTTCAGCCGGAGGATCATCCCCCGTTCCACCAGGAAACGGGCCGCCCTGACGGTTCGCCGGATGGCGGAGAAACCGGCGACTCCCAGTTCGTAAAACCGTTTTAAGTATCCGGCGGTAAAAGGCCCGTACTGGGTGAAGATAAGCACCGGCTTTTCGGCTTTCCGAATAAGGGTGGCCATCTTTTCAGGTAGGTCTTTGGAAATGGAAGGCGGGGCGAAAAAGGTGATGCAGATGACGATATCAACTCCGTCGTCCTCCAGCAGGGCTTTCAAAGTTTCAAGGAACATGGTGTCGTCCGCTCCGGCGGTAAGATCCACCGGGTTGGCCGCCGAGGCAAAGGGAAGGCTGACCTTTCGAATCCGGGTCACCGTCGCCGGAGCAAGATGTGCCATGGTAAGGTTTGCCCTCCGGTCCGGGCTCTCAATGTAATCGGTACACATGACGCCGAAACCCCCGGCGGGGGTAATGACAGCCACCCGGTTCCCGGCGGCCGGGCGTACCATGGACAGGGCTTTGGCGGCGTCGCAGAGCTCCTCGTCGTCATAAGCCCGCTGGATACCGTATTGCCGGAAGGCTCCGTCCACCACGTTGTCCGAGCCCGCCAGGCGGCCGGTGTGGGAACTGACGGCGGCACCTCCCGCGGCTGTTCGGCCGGCCTTGAGGACCACCACCGGTTTTTTTGCGGCAATGGCACCGGCTTGTTCCAGGAACTCCCGTCCGCTTTCGATGCTTTCCAGGTAAAAGGCCAGGCAGGATGTACCGGAGTCGGCGCCGAAATAGTCTAAAAAGTCGTGTTCATTCAGATCCGCCTTGTTCCCGGTTCCCACAAAGGCTCTCATCCCGAATCCCGCGTTGCTGGCCAATCCTAAGGACTCCACCCCCACAGAGCCGCTCTGGGTGATAAAGGCTATGCCGCCGCCTTCGGCCAGGGCCCTATCACCATGCTCCACGAAGATGGTGTCCAGTCCCGATTCGGGAAAAAACACTCCCAGGGAATTGGGGCCCAGGATGCGGCATCCGTATCGCTCCGGCAAGGCTTTCAGCCGTTCTTCCAGGCTCTTGCCCCGGCCTCCCACCTCTCCGAAGCCTCCGGCAATGATAATGACGAAAGCGGTTCCTTTTTGTGCGCAGGTTTCCGCCGCCGTTACCGCGGCTTCCGCTCCCACGGTTATCACCGCCAGGTCCAGCTTTTCCGGCAGATCTTCCGGGGAAGGATAGACCCGGCGGCTGCCTATCTCCCCCCCTTTGGGGTTGACTAAAAACAACTGCGCTCCGGACCGTTCCAGGTAACCTAAAACAATGTTACCAACCTTTCCGGGGGTGCCGCTGGCTCCGATGAGGGCAATGGTTCGGGGGGAGAAAAGGGATGAAAGATTGCCTTTATTCATAGGTTTATGATAGGATAATCAAGGGGTTTGTCAATGAAAAACTGCGGTTATGGAGATCTGAAATCCTTGATTGCCGGGCGTTCTTCCCATCGAAAGTTTACTCAAGAGAGTATTCCGGCCGATATCATCGAAAAGCTTGTCGATTGTGCCCGCATGGCTCCTTCGGGGCACAACCTGCAGCCCTGGAAATTTGTTGCGGTAAGTCATGGGGGAATGATAGCCCGGATAGCCGAGGCGGTTGAAAAAGGCCTGCAAGCCGCCCTGGATTCCTTACCGGCCGACAGGGCAAAAAAACTGGACGACTATCGCTTTTTAGTTACTCATTTCAAGGAAGCTCCCCTGGTCTTTGTGGTATTGATCGAGGAGAGTCTGTATCTGACGGCGGAGCTTTCCCGGGACTACGGTGTTCCTCAGCCGCCGGA
>JAFGDJ010000237.1 GCA_016932135.1 Spirochaetales bacterium
CGAAGTGGCGTTGATAATCCCCGATCAGGACAACCCCGGCAAGTATATGCGGGTAGGCGATTACAAAAACATGCCCGCCTCTTTTACTCTCGAAGCCGGGCAGCAGTACTACCTTCTTTTTGGTGATAACTGGAATGACGCCGACTCTCTCAGCCCCTTCAAGGTCAGGATGACCCTGGAGTAGACTGGATATTCGGATAGTAAAGGCCGGGGGTGCCACTCCCGGCCTTTCTTTTAAATAGTCTGAAACTAACGCCGGTCACGCATTTAGTGCCTCCGGGATTTTTCGGATAAGGCAGATACGGGAAGCTTGAAAAGCCTTACCTTGTCTGCCTGTGAATCGATGTATTGTGCGCCTGCTGTTTCATAACCGGGGGCATACTTTTTCACCAATTCCAACAGAACCCGAAGCTTTTCTTCTCCTTCGATTTCTAGAGGGTTGCCGAAAATCATGACGCTTTCATATTTCATGCCGAATTTTTCAGGCAGGATTTCCCGCTTTCCGAGGACACAGAAAGAGACTCATCCGGATGCAGCTGCCTGTCTTGTCTTCTCATCTGAATCATTGGCCCCTCCTTCATGATATTCAGAGCTTTAATTCAGTGTTTCAATCCAGGGAAAATCCCTCAGCGTGGGCGGGGAAAAAGGTGCGCCCTCCCAGAGAGTATAGCCTGTCCCAGTCGGCCTTTACCAGATCATCGTAATGATACTCCACCGGCAGGTCACCGATGAGAACGTCCCCGGAATCCAGCACCAGGGCAATGCTGTGATCCCCATGGCCGAAGATCTGAATTATTACACCTTCTATGCCCAGGGAACGGAGCCAGGCTCTTGATTCCGAGAGGTTCATGTTTTGCAGCGAAGGTTTCTTTATCTTTGTGTAGGGATAACCTTTCCGCTCTATCAGTGCTTCCATTTCATCCAGGTGAGCTGTCTGGTTTTCGAAAACCGTGAATTCCATCCCGTTGGCCATGAACATTCCTGCCAGACCCGCGTGATCGATGTGAAAATGACTCACCACGAATCGTTTTATGTCCTTCATCCTGATTCCCAGAGCCTTTACGCTGTCTCTGAAGAGGCTGTACTGATGAGGCCAGGCGGCGTCAAACAGAAACCAGCCTTCGGAGGAAGGGAGTAGATAGCATTTCACATTTTTACAGTGGATCGTAGCAATATTCATTCTTTTCGTCTGGAGGGAACCCTCATACTTTCGTACCGCCGGATCCACTCATCAGTGGTAATTCTAGCGGCCAGTTCCCCGATGAGATCGTACGGAATTGTGTCAACATCCTTGAAGCGGATACAACTCTTCCCCGTATCGAGTTTTTTCCCATAGGTTTCTTTGTATTTGTTTTCGAACCATTTCAGCAGGTTTTTGTCCGCGTAGATTCCCATATGATACACCGCGATATGATTCTTCTGCGATGCCAGGTTCATGAAGGGCAAGGGTACGTTTCTATTCTGTAAGTATCCCCGGGGATACAGGGACAGAGGAACCACATAACCGATCATGCCGTATTCCATGGTCTCCTTAAAACCCCCGGGCAGGTTTTTCTTTATAACTTCCCGGAGCCGTTTGATTACCTCCTTTCTGCTTTCCGGCAATCCCTGTACGTATTCTTCCGGTGAGAGAGCTTCCGATTTCATGTTATCCTCCTTGAGTCACTCCGGGTGCCCCACCACCTGGGTCAGGACGATCTTTTCATGCTCCTGCAGATTCATCTGGCTGTGCAGTTTGTCCCGCTTTATCAGTGCCAGGGCTGCCGTGGCCAGGTTTGCGGCGGCGCAGTACAGGTAGATATTCTGGCTGATGTACCCCGTATCGACCCAGGCACAGAAGCGCTGGGCTTCCTCGCTTCGAAAAAGGGGGCTCCTCATTCTTGACAGGTCGGCCACGAACACCAGGCCCACGGGGGCGGTCTTCATCATTTTCTGGGTACCCACATGTTCCCTGATGTCCTTGGGAACAATCTCAATTAAGGCGTGCTGTTCCTCATCATAGAAAAAAGCCCCTTCTTTTAACAGGACGTATACCCTGATCTCCTGAGAATTACACGCCGAGGGAGCGGTTCTCTTGCTCTTTATCTTACCCTGCTTTTCTTTCGTAATACCGCAGGCCGCCCACAGAAGATTCGATAACTCCTGCATTGAGAGGGAGGTGTCTTTCCACCTTCGCAGGGTGCGTCTCTTTTCCAGGGCTTTCATCAATGGAAATGTCAGGTCTTTTTGAGGCTCCGGCAGTGTAATAATAGATTTCTCCATTGTTTTCGTTCCCTCACCCGATTTTCAGTAATCCCATCCCGGTCCGGTCGGGCAAGTCTGATTCCTGTATTCTAAAGTCCCGGTCCAGGCCGGACAAGACCGGAAGAGAAAAAACAGAACAAACACATGACTTGATATATCATAAATTTACTTGCCCGACCACTGTGAAAAGCGTACAATGAACTGTTATGGATGAAACCTTAAACCTTGGTAAAAAGACCTTTTTTCTATACCCCCATAGTGTTATTCAGGACGAATTGATCGAAGAGCTGCTGGACGATGAGTATGAAGTGTATATGCTGAAGGATCATGAAAAAGCCCTGAAGGTGCTGAAAACCTTTTCCGGGTCTATTTGTTTCATCAATATCGATGAAGGACTGAAGGAGCCGGAATGGGAAGAATATATACAGAAGCTCATGGCCGGTCCGGAAACCTCCTCCACGCTGGTGGGTATTCTTTCCTATAATTCCGATAAGGGTCTGATGCAGAAATACCTTATGGATCTGGGGGTGCAGGGAGGGTATATCCGATTAAAACTCGGCATGGAGGAAAGCGCAGCTATTATTCGGAAAACCCTGGAGGCCAACGAAGCCCGGGGCAGGCGGCGTTATGTCCGAGCGATCTGTGAGCACGACAGCCTATCGGTGGTCAATATCACATCCCTTTCCGGCAGCCTCACAGGAAATATCCTGGACATCAGTTCGGTGGGTATTTCCTGCTCTTTTCAGGAAGATCCCCAATTCAATAAAAACACCCTGCTGAAGGATATCCAACTGGTCCTGCGGGGAGCCCGGATAAAAACCTCCGGAGTCGTGCTTGGGTATAGGGATGATACGGTCAGGAAGTATGTCATTCTCTTCAGGGAGCTGGCGAAAGACGGAAAAAAGAAAATTCGAAAATATATTTACAGCACTCTTCAGCAAAGTATTGAGGTCTTGGTGTAAAAGTTTTACAATAGTAGTATTCATTTCTCAATTATAGTCGAAAGAGTAAAGGGTCTATTGTTTATGGAAGAATTAGGAAAAAACATTCGCCGCATCCGGAAAGACAAGGGGATAACCATTCAGGATCTGGCTGCCGCCACGGCCCTTTCACCCAGTTTCATCAGCCGGATGGAACGGGGTGATCTGAACCCTTCGATAGCCTCGGTGAAAAAGATCGCCGATGCCCTGGGGATCCAGGTGGCCAGTCTCTTTCAGGAAGATAAAACTGAGTCTGCTCAGGATAATGAAGAGAGCATGATTGTCAGGAAAAACCGGCGCCGGAAGATGGTGTATCCCGGGCAGAAGGTGAGTGAATATCTCCTGACCCCCAGGATCTCCGATATCGGTATTGAGTTTCTGTTGGGTTATATCGAACCGGGAGGCACCAGCGGTGAAGACACCTATAATCATAACGGCGAAGAATGCATTCTGGTCTTGAAAGGTGAGCTGACCATTTACGTGAACGACCGGGTGTTCGTTCTGGGAGAAGGAGACAGTATGCATTTTTACAGCAACAACCCCCACCGCTGGGAAAATCGTGGCAACATCACCACCGAAGCGGTATGGGCGGTGACCCCCCCCTCCTTCTAATCATGTCCCGTCACGGGCACCGTCAAAGGGACGGAGAAAGCGGATTCTACTGGGCCATTCTTTCCGCTCTTTTCGAAGAAGGAAGAACGGAAGAGGGTATACGAGGATATTTCGCTTCTCTGGGAAGGCGGTTGGGTTATTTTATGGAATTGCATATGACCCGGGAAGAGAAGGCGGAAGTATTCCACCGGGCCCTTCATGAGTCTCTTGAAAAGCTTCTCACCGACGGTCTGGTACTGGAATCCGACGGAGTCTATTCCTTGACGGAAGAAGGCCGCATAAAAGCGGAAATTCCCTATCGGGAGATCCTTCGGGGACAGCGGGTTTTTCAAAAAGGAATTGCTCCGGCAACGGTGTCCACGGTAACCCTGATGGTACACTTCATTCTGGCGGCGGTGAAACTTCCCGCGGCTATTCTTTCAGGCAGCGTCGGGTTGTTGAACGATGCCGTGGATACCCTGTTGGACGGGTTCTCCAGCCTGCTGGTGTTTTTTGGTTTTAAGTTCCGCAGAGAAGGTCTCGCGAATATCCTCCTGGTTGTTTTTATGCTGGGAACGGGCGGGTATACGCTGTTCAAAGCAGTAGAGCGTTTCTTTGTGCCCTATACGCCGGAGGCGGATGTCTTCACTTTTGCGGCCGCTATTATTTCCGCGGTGGTATGTCTTCTTCTCTGGGGGTATCAACGGTTCGCGGGTTTGCGGAATAACAGTTTTACCCTGGTGACCCAATCGGTGGACTCCCGGAATCATGTCATTGTAGCTGTAAGCGTAACCGCCGGCCTGGTGGCTTCCCGGCTTCGGTGGCCTCTTCTGGATACCCTGGTTGGCCTGGCGGTGGCTTCGCTTATTCTCAAGAGCGCCCTTGAACTGCTGGTTGAGCTGGTGAAAGCCGGAAAGGACGGCGAGGTGGACCTGAGCCGTTATAAGTTTACCTTTTTTGAACGGCTCAGAAAGGGGCACCTCTGTTCATGGCTGCTCTACCTGGTCGAACGGGGAGAGGTCGCTACAAAGGATCAGTTGTCGGCGAAAGCCGAAGAAGCCCTGGGCTTCGATAGTCCCGAAATCCATGTCATGGCCGATTTCGGTTTCCCTACACCGGATAAGGCGTTTGTTCTGGATTGTCTCGAATCCCTGTTTCATGACGGCCGGCTGGAAGAAGCCGGGGGAGGAATCCTCCTTACCCCGGCCGGCAAGAAATACCTGCATCACCGCCTCAGATAGAGAAGCTTAGAAATTAAATTCCTCTTCCCAGGCAAAATCCGCCGTGTCTTCCTGCCACTTAGGCCAATGATCGCACCAGGCGGGGACGGAAACGTTTTTCACCCGGTCATCCGAGGGGTGGTAGGGCTTGATGTCCAGCACGGGGCTGCCGTCTTCGGCGTCTATCCAGGCGAGATGGATGATACCCTGCTTCTGATCCACCGATAACACTCCGGCGGTAGTCAGTTCGATGGGGTTCGGCCGGACGGGGGACCGGGTGGCGAAAACACCGAGTTTATCGGGTCCTTTCTTGTAGGGTTTGTCTCCTTCGACAAAGGAACGGTATTCCTCCCCGTCCATCAGGTGGCCCCACCAGAGTACCTGAATGTGGCTGAAGCCTTCCAGCCCGTTAAGAGCTTTTCTGTAAGGCTCTTCCAGCCGGATGGTGAAACCATCCTTTCCGGCGCGGACGGTGCCCACGGTTTTTACATTGAAGACGTGATTGTTCATGAGTCTCCTCCTGTTTCTTTTTACAGGAAGAGAGAGTGGCGAGGCTTTTTTACAAAGGCCGCAGGGGCACACAGATATCCACGACGCATCGGCTGTCTTTGTCCGCCGGCAATGTCGGATCGTACATCTCGAAGCTCGGCCTGTCGTCGGGCTGCCATCCGCTTTCCGGAAGCCAGCGGGCGAAGACCCAGTACCAGGCCTGGCCGTATTCCCGGGGGGAGGGCCGAAATCGGGCCAGGAGGTATGGGCCTGAGGGAATCTCCATCAGGCCCACTTCTCCGCTCACCTTAGTCCCCGGCGGAACGGTGGTGCCCACGCTGATCCGGAGCTTCCCGTCTTCGGTCAGCCCCGGGTTGTCATGATACACCACGATTTCCTTCCTGTCCGGCAGCTCCAGAAGGCCTCTGGGACCCGCCCATCGGTGCAGCCGCCGGAAGAGCCGATCAAAGAGCTCCGCGTCACCCTGGTAGCGACCGGTATGGCGGACATAGGCCACCGGCATAAGGGGAAGCGACCGTACCTCGGCTCCCAGGTTTTTAATACCCTTCCACTCTCCTTCGCTGTTTCCCTGAGGATACACCGTCGGGGAAAGGGAGTCTTTGCCTTCGTTGCTGTCGGTTTTGCCGGAATTGCCTTTTCGCCAGGCTGTGGCTGATACGCCGTAAGATCCCTTAAAGGCCCGGGCGAAGGTGTCTGGACCGGAAAACCCCACGTCGTAGGCGATATCGGTAACGCTCCTGTTTATTTGGGCCTTTAACAGCTGGGCGGCTTTCTCCAGCCTGAGACGCTGGATGAACTGAAACAGGGTTTCCCCGGTCTCGGTGAAGAACACCCGGTGGAAATGATACTTGGAGAAGGACGCCACCGAAGCGAGCTCTTCCAGAGTCAGGGGTTCGGAGAGATTGGCGTCGATGTAATCCATCACCCGGTTGATCCGGCCCCGGTATTCCCTCAGGGTTTCTTCTCTGCGCTTATCCATCCATTCCGCCTTATAATTCAATGGCTAAGGCTGCGCCAATGGCTGTGGCGAATTGAGCTTTCTCGGGAATAATGAAGGTTTTATTATATAGGATGGATAGATTATCACAGATCGATTTCATCTGTGGAATTGTCGCAAGTTTTCCAGTTAGAATAATTGACGGATTCCCTGTACAGCGGGCGGCACAGACGGCCAGTACTCCGATGTTTTGACAAACAAGATTAATAATCGCTATAGCCAGGTCGTTGTCTGAAGCATCGTCACCGGCTTTTCCGAAGTTTGAGGCCGTCGTATCGTTGGGCAATCCCGTGATTTCAGCAGTAGAAATATCGCCGACACTAATATCCACTTTTGAAAGATCACCGTTTAACGCCTTTCTCACAATACGCTGGATATCTAAGGTTCGAAGCAGATACTTGGATAGTCCGATGACAGTTCCTCCCCCCAGACCCGTTCCACCCCAGTGTTCGATATGTTTTTCCTTTACATCAACTATTGCGGTTCCGGTTCCCATACTAACAACAATACCTTCGGATTTTCCGGAAAGATAACATCCTCCCAAGCCGATGGCTGTAAACTCGTCTATTTTCTTTATCGGCACACCCAGAAGAGTGTTCCCGATTAGTCCCGTTCCAACGCCGGTTAAAGCGATCGTACGGATGATATTGAGATCCAGATTGTTGGTATGAAGAAACCTACCCAGCGCCCCCGAGGCGGAAGCAACAGGATCATCGGCCCTCACGGTCAAGGGTTCTATCATGTTGTCTTTCAGAAATCCGACAATATCGGTGGTTGTGCCGCCGAGGTCTAGTCCTAGGGTCATTTTTCCTCCCCCTTCATCGAAGGCGTTTACAAAAGAAAAAGCTCCGCTTTTTTTCTCCGGCGGGCGTGAAGCCGCAAGACGTTTTTGACCAGGAGCCCTTTCTTGTATTTTTTCTGCCGCGCCTTTTCCGGACAGTACTTCACGCAGGCGAAGCACCGGGTACAGGCCCGGTCGTTCGCTTCGTAGGAGCTCGGATCGATGGCCCCCTCCGGGCAGACATGGGTACAGGTGTTGCAACCTGAACAGCCTGAAGGAATGACAATCGGCGGATGGGCGAAAAGCCGGGGACTTCCCGGAGGAAGAACCCGGGCCTGCAGGGAGAGATGCCCGGGAAGGGAGGTGGTTGTTACCGCTTGGGATACTATATGAGAGCGAATTGCTCTTCCGAAATCCTCGGCTTCCTTAAGATCCTCCTTATCGGGTCGTCCTGCTTCCAGGGGAACCTCGTCGGTGGCGAAGGAGTGCTCCGCCACAAAGGCCGTGGCGGCTTTTACCGAAAAACCCGATTTTTCGAGGATCTCCCGGGCTTGATGAAGGCTCACACCGTAACCCACTCCTCCGTAGACCGCTGCCAGTACGGCGGGGGTGTTGTGCCCCTTTAAGGTTTCCAACAGTCTCAAAACATGTTCCGGAACCCTTTCTTCGTACACGGGGAATCCCAGGACCAGGAGGTCTTCCGCAAACGCGGGGATGGGTTTTTCCCGGTTCCCGGGAAGGGTGATATCGTGTTCCACCGGAGGGGTTGGGGACAAGCCGCTGCAGAGGGAGCGGACGAACTTCCTTGTGGAGCCGGTGGGAGAAAAATAGACTGCTCGAAGACTTTTGCTTTCTCTATGCTGGGTTTTCTTCTGCGTATCCATGAAGGACATTACACACGTTTACCCCGATGTCGTCAACGGCGTACCCCCCCTCCATGACAATCAGGGTGGGCAGCTTCAAGGCGCCCAGGCGCCTTCCCGCTTCGATAAAATCCTCGGCGCGGATCTTGAAACTGGAAAGGGGATCTCCTTCGTAGGTATCCACCCCCAGGGACACAACCAGAACCTCCGGGCGGAACTCCCGCAACCGGCGGCAGGCGTCATCCAGGGCGGCGAACCAGGTCTCGGCATCCGATCCGGGAAGGAGGGGATAATTCATGGTAAAACCTTCCCCCTCCCCCGAACCCCTTTGATCGGCGAAACCGGTGAAGTAGGGGAAGGTATACAGCGGATCTCCGTGGAGGGAGAAAAAATATACGTCCTTCCGGTGGTAAAAGAGATCCTGGGTGCCGTTGCCGTGGTGAAAATCCAGGTCGAGGATCGCCGTCTTTGCCGCTCCGGCGTCCAGGGCGTACTGGGCGGCCAGGGCGGCATTGTTCAGGAAGCAGTATCCTCCGAAAAGATCCCTGGCCGCGTGATGCCCCGGCGGGCGGCAGAGGGAGAAAACCCCCGATTCCCCGGAAAGGAGAAGCTTCATCCCCGTGAGAGCGCAGTGAGCTGAGGAAAGGGCCGCCGTCCAGGTGCCTTCACCGATGCGGCTGTCCCCGGAAAAGGAATAGTACCCCAGGCGGCCGTCCAGGTTAACCGGCGGCACGGCGGTGCGCATGGTCCCGGCGGCCCAGTTGGCCGGCAGGGCGTCGCCGTCCCGGCCCAGGTCGCGCCATTCCCGGGCGGCGCTTTGCAGGAGTTTCAGATACCCCGGGTCGTGAAGGGCTTCGATGTGCCGGAAGGAAAATTCCTCCGGGGCAAGAATCTCATGGCAGCCTTTCTCCTTGAGGGCTTTCAGGATCATTTCGGCTCGCTCGGGTTTCTCAAAAGGGGGGCCCACCAAACCGTTGTGCAGTTCCTCCTTGGGCGCGTGGAGTCTGTGCTTTTCGCTGTACACTGTTTTCATAAGCTTCTCCTTTTCCATATCATGGTGCCGCCCTCCGCCAGGTGCTCCAGTTCTCCCGTGGCGCAGAGGCAGGACAGGTAGGAGCGCAAGGAGCTTCCAATGAGGATATACTGATTGGGATCCATGGTAAGGTCAAAATGTCGTGCGGTTTCAGCCAGCAGGTCATCAAAGCACCGTCCTTGGGCGCAGAGTTCCGTAACAAAGCTGAGAATTTCCCTGATTTTTTCCCGGTTTTCAGCGATCAGGGAGGCGAGAGACCCGGTCGGCTCGCCGTGTCCCGGCACAAAGATTTCCGCGTTTTCGTTTTCGAGCCTTTCCAGGGTGGAAAACTGGGCGGTGATGTCGTAGAGGAAAAACAGGTGGTATTTTCGCAGGACCGAAGGAGGAAAAAGAGCGTCGGCGGTAAAAAGCACACCGTCGGGGGTTCGGACGCCGATCATACCGAAAAAATGCCCCGGCAGGGACAGGGCGGTCAGGGGTGTGCCGGGAACAGGACCCTCTTCCTCGATCAGGTCGGTTACCCTGGAAGGTTTTGCCAGGAGGAATTTGTTTCTCATGGCCGGGGAGGGGTAACCGCCGTAGAGGAAGGAGGGTTCCAGCTCCGGATACTCGATAAAGGGAGCTTCCTTCCTGGTGGCCGCCACGGAGCAGCCCGTTTTATTCTGCAGAAAAGCGTTTCCGCCGATGTGGTCGGCGTTGGAATGGGTGTTGACGATCATCCTCAAGGTCCATCCCCTTTCGGTGATGAGCTTGTTGATCTGCCTGCCGGCTTCCTTGTCGTTTCCCGAATCGATGAGAAAGACCTCGGTTTCCCGGACATACAGGCCGATGTTGGAGGGGGCGGGGATGTACCAGGTGTTTCCTGCCAGGTGCGTCAGTTCAAGGGGTGCCATAATGCCGTTCCAGATACCGGTCGAAGCGTTTCAGGGTTTCCGGCAGGTCCCGCCTTCCCAGGCCGATGCGGAAATACTCCGGCGCCATACCGAAGAGGGTTCCGGGAACCAAAAGGGTGTCTTCCTCCTTCACCAGGTCTTTGGCCACGGTTTCCGAGGAAAGGCCCGGGCGGAATCTCGGCAGAATGGTGGATCCGCCGGTTCCTTTCTTGAGCGTGAGAACCCGCGGATACCGCCGGAACAGTGCTTCCACTGCCGTGAGATTATTCCGTACCAGGGCCAAAGTCCGGCGGAGGATCTCTTCCCGCTTTCGGACGGCGATCTCCGCCAGGAATTCCGCCGGGGCGGCGTTGCAGATGGTGGTGTAGTCCTTCAAGGCCGCGGCCGCTTCGATGTATCGTCTGTTATGGCTGACCAGATAACCGATCCGTAAGCCCGGCAGCCCCGAAGCCTTGGAAAGACCGGAGAGGCAGACAGCCTCCGGATATTCCTCGCAGAAAGACGGCGGAGTGCTTTCGAAACCGTACTCCAAGCCCCGGTACATTTCATCGCAGAATACCGGGATACCGTGTTTCGCCGCTGTTTCCGCCAGGATTTTCCGGGTTTCGACATCCAGGACCAACCCGGTGGGATTATGGGGGGTGTTGACGATAATGCAGGCGGTATTCTTTTTTATCTCCCGGCCAAGGAGGTCCATGTCAAAAACCCAGCCTTCCCCGTCTTCCGTCACGGGAATCGGGGTCACCTGACACCCGGCAGCCCGGGGAACGGAAAGGAGGGATTGGTACGCCGGGCTCATTACCAGGACATGATCCCCCGGGGAAAGAAGGCTCATAAGAAAGAGGAAGATGCATTCCTGCGGCGCGGCGATAAGCACCCGGTCGGGATCGATGCCGGCGTACTGCTCCGCCACGGCGGACCG
>JAFGDJ010000238.1 GCA_016932135.1 Spirochaetales bacterium
AGTTCTTTATCATTTATCCATCTCCCCCAGCCCTATCAACGGACACTCCGCTCTTCTCTGCTCCCTTCGCTAACTCTTTAAAAGACCGTTCTGTCTTGCACCGGTTCTCTCAAACCGATTCGACAATCCGTCCGATGTTCCCTCTTCAGAGATCTGTCAACAATTTTTTGAAACTGTTTTCAGGACTCACATTTGCGGTTATCGAACAGCAAGAGGAAATATATAGATACTGTTAAAAAATGTCAAGATACTCTGATACATTATTTTCTTTGCATCATTTCCAAATTCATGCGCTTTTTTTCCAATTTTCTCTGGGTTTCGTCTATCTCGTCAATAACAGGCTTCAACTCTGGAGTTTCGGCGGTAAGGACTTCGAGATTTTTTTCCCTAAGGAGTTGATACGCCGTAACCCCCAGGCGAGAAGCCAGTTTTTCCGACATATTCTCCAGTTGCGCGATCTCATATTTCAGAATCCCTATTTCCCCCAGATCCTTGGCTTTACCGCCCGCTTTCTTCAAAAGGTCCTTTGAAGCCGCCAACCCGTCACTCAAGCCTTCCTGCATTTTCTCAAAAAAATCCATAAACTTCCTCCTTCTGCTTTGGATCACCTGTCTAATATACTAAAAATCGAGATGCAAGCCCAGTCTGTGTATTTTTCGGTGAAAGGTTCAAGACAAAATGAAAGGAACTCGATAGAATAGACAGGAGAATACAAATGGAAACACCGGAGATAACCGAATATACGCGTTGTCGCAACTGTGATCGCTTTTTCGAAAAGACAAAGGCTTACAGGGAGTATTATTGCTCCGAAGAGTGCGCGGAACAGTTTTCCCGCTGTGCCAACTGCGGGAGATACTTCTCGGCAGCCGGGAATACGACCGAGCCCTACTGTTCCGCCGAGTGCATGACCCGGTACAGCGAAGATGAAATTGTTATGCAAAGGGGGTAGCTATGAATCTCATTTTCACCGGTCCTCCGGGAGCCGGAAAAGGTACCATCGCCTCAAGGATATCCGAAGAACTGAAGATTCCACACATCTCCACGGGAGACCTTTTTCGCAAGGCTATCAAAGAGAAAACACCCCTGGGGCTTCGGGTGGAATCCATTCTCGCCTCCGGTGAATTGGTACCGGATGATGTAACCTGCGGTATCGTAGAGGAACGGCTGAAACTGAAGGATGCCGTCGACGGCTTCATTCTTGACGGCTTCCCCCGGACCATCGTACAGGCGGAAGCTTTAAGCGGTATTACCCGGATAGACGGAGTGGTGAATTTTCTTGTGGAAGACCAGTTGATCATCCGAAGGCTATCCGGCCGAAGGATTTGCAGGAACTGCGGCGCCGGCTATCATGTTGACTTTATGCCCCCTAAGAAAGAGGGAATCTGCGACGTCTGCGGCGGGGAGCTCTATACCAGGCCGGATGACGCTATCGAGGCGATACAAAACCGCCTGGAAGTATACAGGGTTCAGACATCGCCTTTGATTGATTACTATCGACGGAAAGACCTGATCATCGACGTGGACGGGTCGCCGGACGCCGCCAGTGTAACCACCGATGTGTTGAAGCTGCTTACTCGACTTCAGGCTCACCGGTAGTATCCGGGATCTCGTACAACCCTTTCTCCACCAGAAAAGGAATAATCTCCTGGGCATTATAGAGCTCCGGATATTCGGCCAGTTGGATAACCCTTTCCGTATCGGAAAATCCCTCCTCCACCGCCTTGGCAAGGGTCGCCATGCCTTCATCATAGTCTTCCAGGGCGGTTAAAAGGATAAAGGCCTTTTCAAACAAGAGCTCAGAGGAGGCTTCCAGCTCCAGGGCTTTATCGTAATAGGTTACGGCGTCACCGTACCGGGCAAGGGTTACATGGATCTCCCCCAGGGCAAGGAGGGCCTCCCGGTTTTCAGGGTTCTTTTTTACACATTTCTCCAGGAGCTCCACGGCCTTTTCCGGATTTCCCTGCTCCCTTTCTAAGAAACCCAGGCGCAGCAGGACTTCTTCATCTTCCGGGGTATACCCATACAGGTCGGTAAAGAGTTCATAAGCCCGCCCGCTGTCACCCTTCTCCATGGCCAGTACCCCGGCGTTGAAAAGGGCGTTCTTATGGTTCGGGACTTTCTTCAGAATGCCTTCATAGATCTCCAGGGCACGGGAAGGGTTTCCCTGGAGATGGTATGACCAAGCTTCAGTTTCCAGTAAAACCGTGTTTTCCGGGTCTTCGGTTAAAAGGTCACGAAGAATCACCTCGGCTTCGTCAAACTTCCCCAGTTCGATATACATCCTGGCCAGGTTGTACCCCGCTTGAAAAAGGGAAGCGTCATAGGATAAGGCCCTGGAATAGGCCTTTATCGCGTCGTTATTCCTGTCCAGATCGGCGTAAGCCTTTCCCAGATTATAATAGACCTGGGCGACCTCTTCCTCGGGAACTCCGGTGGCACAGCCTGCGAAAAGAAACGTCAGAGACAGCAGAAAGGGAATGAAAACCCTTGGTCTCACACTCCGTTCCCCCCGGGACTCCCCAGAACGGTTTCTTCGATAGTCCGCACCTGAGCACGGTACAAGGAGGTTATACCGGCTCCGTAGTCGGCGATAAGTTGAATGATATTCCTGGAGGGTTTCCGTTCGTCCGAACCGTTCAGCCGGTCTCCCGCGTCTCCCAGGCCGGGCATGATATAGGCTATTTCGTTCAGCACCGGGTCCATCCAGAGGGTGTACACCGTCGCGTGGGGTAAGGCTCGGATGATGCGTAAAGATCCCTTCAAAGCGGAAATAACGTTGAAAAACTGGATCGACCGGGGCTTAACCCCCTGTTCCACTAAATACTTTACGATAGTCACCAGGCTTCCGCCGGTGGCGTTCATGGGATCGGCGAAGATCAGGTCCTTGTCGTTCAGTTCTTCCAGTTTAAAGAACGAACGCTCCAGGTCAAGGATATACTCCATGTTATGTTCCTTCTTGGTGTCGTCCCGGCGAATACGGAACAAAGCGAAGGGGGTGACATAGCCGTGGGAAGAATATTCCTGGATCTCCTTGGACATGATCATCGAGGGAAGCAGGGCTCCCCGCAGCATGACACACATGACGGAGTTCTCGATGGTATGATCCACATCGGGGATTTTATGGATGGCATAGTTCTGCACCGGTACGTTCACCGGGGTGTCCACCAGGAAGTAGTTCTTTCTGGTGGAATCCGCGCCGCCGTAGGCCAGGGTAAAAAGGAGCTCGTAAGCCCGCTGGATGTAGTACAGGAACTCGTGGTGCTGAGTCCGGACGTCCCTGAGTTTCGCGATGAGCCGGGAAACCTCCGCGTGGGTCTCCCGGGGGGTCTGAAAGGAATAGACCTTGATGGCCGCTTCATTCCCCGTGATTTCCTGCATCAGGCGTCCCATGGCGTTGTAAAGGGGAATGAGTTTTTCCTTTCCCCCGTCTCTGCCGGCCGTATCGGAGGCGGACTGGATTTCACGAAAAACCCCCATGGCCTGGTCGTAGAGATCGTTCATGTGTCGGATATTCTCTTTATCCTTGTCCGTCAGGTATCCGTCCAGATCCGCAGCCTTTAAAATGACATTGTTCAAGATGAGCCCCCTTCTATACTTCTTTAAAACGGTATTCTATCGTCATTCCGCCGCCAGGGTCAAGAAAGGGAGTTGCCCTTCCGGTCGGAAAAAAGAAATCTTTCCTGTTAATTGATACATGATCCTAAATACGATATACTGTGGAAATATGAAAACACTTCTTAAGGAGACCATATGAAGAAGAAACTCTTGATTCTGGTGGTTGCCCTGGTCATCGTAAGCACCAGCGCTTCCGCCATGGCTATCGGCGGCGCCTTCAGCCTGGACGCCCTGGGAGGCGGTGTCTACGGCGCGGCTCTTTCATTGAAGCTTGACAGTTTTGATCCGGTTTTAGGCATTAGTTTTCGAGCGGCCAGCGGGCAGTTCAACCTGGGGGTTACCGCCGACTGGTGGCTGTACCATGCCCC
>JAFGDJ010000239.1 GCA_016932135.1 Spirochaetales bacterium
GTGTTGAGCCTTGCCTTCCATGAAACCTTCCTGGGTGTGGTGTCCCTGTACCGGTCCCGGAACGAAACGGATTTTTCTGAAAAGGATCTGTTCATCCTCAACCAGGTGAAGGAACACCTGGCTTACCGGCTGTTTACAATGCATGAGATAGAAGTCTCATCGGTTTCCGCATCTGAAAAGAAGATCCCCGCAGCCCTCAAGCAGGTAAACTGCGATCTGACCAACAGGGAAATCGAGGTTTTTCTTCTGGTCCTGAAGGGGTTCTCAAATAACGACATAGCCGAAAGGTTGTTCATCAGTGAGCATACGGTTAAAAAACATCTGAAAAACCTCTATAAAAAACTTCACGTAAAAAGCCGCATCCAATTGATGCAGTTCCAGGCTGCCCCCGCCGCTGTTTGGCAAAAGAGTTAATACGGATATCGCCTTATAGTAAGCTTCGGCTTGCTTCCGTGAAGGGTACCGAGAATACCTTAAAAAGGTATTTTTTCTACCCCCTTTGCTTCTTTAGAGTACCGAAAACTAACTTTTTGCATAATTTACAGGAAAAAAGAGCGGGATTACCATTTTCTTACCATGACAGATAGAAATGTCATGACCAATTCCAAAGGAGGTTCAACTATGGGAGAACCGATGGTAAGAGATCCCGGGAACGGCGCGAAGCTTTCTACCGGTACAAAGGTAGGCTACGGTGTAGGGTCCCTGGGCGAAGGGCTGGCCTACTGCCTTTTCTATCTTTACTTCATCTTCTTTCTCACCGACTTCGCCGGAATCAATCCGGCCCTGGCGGGAACGATTTCGCTCCTGGCTGTCTTATGGGACGCGGTAACAGACCCGCTGATAGGGCATCTCTCGGATCACAGCAAGAATCCAAAAGGGAAAAGACGGCCCTTTATCGCAAAGGCATGCATTCCCCTGGGTCTTATGATCTTTTTGCTGTTTACCGATTGGTCCGGTCTGAACACCGGATTAAAGGTAGCGTATTTCTTCGTTATCAACCTTTTCTTCTGGTTATTCTTTACGGCTGTGGATATTCCTTACATGACCTTCGGGGGAGAGATCACGGATAATCCCGATGAAAAAATAAAGATCAGAAGCTATGCGACAATTTTTTACTACATTGGTTTTATCATAGCTGCTTCCGGTACGGTCGTTCTGCTGGAAAGATTCGCCGCCCTGGCCGGAGGGAATTACCAGAAGGGATGGTCCTGGGTCGCTGCTCTCTTCGGGCTTATAACCGTACTCTCCTACTACATAAGTATCCTTACCACCCGGGGAACGGAAAGGCCTCCGGAGAATACCGACACCTCCTTGAGTGAAAAGATAAACATCTTCAAATCCATGTTCGAGTCCTTTAAAATCAAGCCTTACAGGAACCTCTGGTTCTACAATCTCTTTTTTAACATCGGCTTGATCTTCAATACATCCGTTCTTATCTACCTGTTCACCTATTTCCTCGGCTTTTCGGAAGTCATGATCAGCATCGCCTATGCCGCCTATGTGGTAATGATCATCATCGTATCCCCTCTTCTGGGTAAATTGTCCATAAAAGCCGGCAACAGGATAGGCCTGCTGGTTTCCCTGGTAGCCATTACCGCGGACTATTTCCTTTTCAAAATAATCCCCCTGACTGGCGTTTCCATTTTCATCATGCAGTTGGCTATTGCCCTGGGCAATGTGGGATTCTTCGTGTGCAGCTATGCCATGGTATACGAGGTCGCGGGTGTGTCGCCCCTGAAAACAGGATTCAAGAACGACGGTGTTCTCATGGCCTTCTACCAATTCTCGTACAAGATAGCCACCGCCATCGGCATGTGGCTGGTGGGCATGTTCCTGACCTACTATAAATACGATGCCACGGCAATGGAATTATCCGATTTTACCCTCAACGGCATCCGGAACATGGCCACGGTTATTCCGGGCATCTTCTGCCTTATCGCCATTCCCTTTGTCATTTTTTATACCCTGTCCCCCGCCAGTTTACAGAGATTGAAGACCCTGCTGGACAGGAAAGAAAAGGGTGAGGAAATAGATCCGGAGATGTATAAGAGAGTATTGTAGAAAGAACGGAGGTTCAGGACCCTGTCTTGAGCCTCCGTTGCCATAATCGTTTGTTTCAATCGGGATAATTCCTGAAAACCAGGAATACCACTACACCTTCGGGGGACCACTATGGAAAGTGCGGACATTATTTTAAAAAGCAACGCGATTTTTACGGGAATCACCGACTCGGTTTTCGCCGGTGGAATAGCCATAAAGGACAACAGGATTATTGCTGTCGGGGCAAATGAAGATATCGACAGCCGGATCGGCAGCACTACCAGGATTTACGATTTTCACGACCGTATGGTCATGCCGGGAATCATCGACGCCCATATGCATTTTTTCGTCGGTGCTTTCTCCTCCAGTTCCTACATGCTGATGGATCTTTTCGACTCGCGATCGGAAAAAGAAGCCGCCGACATGGTCCGCCGTTTCGCGGATGGTCACCCCGATTTCAAAAGGATCACCGGCATGGGCTGGTTTCCGATATACTGGGGAAAGGACAGTAAGCTCCCAACCCGGGCTTCCCTGGACGCCGCCGTTCCCGATCGGCCCGTCTACCTCCTTTCGGGAGACGCCCACACCTTCTGGCTGAACACGAAAGCTCTGGAAGAATGCGGTATCACCAAAGACACGAAAGTCAGTTTCGGTGATCTAGGTAAGGACGATCGGGGCGAACTGACCGGTCTGTTATTCGAAATCGAAGCCTCCGCCACCGCCAACCAGATGGCCTTCCGTCTTTCTGAGAAAGAACAGAAAGAGCTTCAGCGCGATTTTGTCCGCCGGCTCACCATGGCCGGTATAACCTCTACCACCAATATGTCCGCCTCACCGGTAGTGGAACAGGACTTCCGGGAATACGAGATAGCCCGGGAACTGGAAGAAGCGGGGGAACTGACCGTGCGGCTCCATCTGTACCCGAGCCTTGGGTTGTCCACCGATCTTTCCGTGGCGAAAGAACTGCGTGAGAAGTACCGTTCCGGTATGCTGCGGGTCTCCGGATTGAAGCATTTTATCGACGGTGTTACCTCTACCTATTCCGCCTATCTCCTGGCTCCCTACAGCGACAAACCCGACACCCGCGGGTACACCGATTACCCCCCCGAGGTCTACCGGAAAACCGTGGTGAATGCCAACGGGGAAGGTTTTGGAGTGCGTCTCCATGCCATCGGCGACGGAGCGGTTCGCCTTGCCCTGGATGCCTTTGCAGAGTCCAACGGGCTGCATGACAACAGCCGTATAAAAAACAGCATCGAACACATTGAAAGCCTCCACAACGACGATATTCCCCGCTTCGCGGAAACCGGCACTATTGCCTCCGTGCAGCCCATACATTTGATTCTCGATGAAAACGAGAAACTCAGTCGAATCGGTGAAAAACGAAGCCGGAACGAATGGCCTTTCCGGTCTCTCCTGGATACGGGAGCCACGCTGGCTTTCGGAACCGATTTTCCGGTGGCACCGATTAACCCGTTTCCCAACATTCATGCCGCCGTAACCCGCCGTACCAAAGATGGCGAAATGATCGGAATCAACCCCGGGGAAAGAATCTCCCTGGCTGAGGCCCTAAAAGCCTATACTTTCGGGGGAGCCTGTGCCGTGAACCGGGAACAGGAACTGGGGACCCTGGAACCGGGAAAACTGGCGGACATTATCGTCCTGGACAGAAACCTTTTTTCCGCGGCGGAGGAAGATATACCGGAAACATCGGTAGTGATGACCATTACGGACGGCAGAATCGTCTACGA
The DNA here is from genome assembly GCA_016932135.1 of Spirochaetales bacterium. Lineage (GTDB taxonomy): Bacteria > Spirochaetota > Spirochaetia > JAFGDJ01 > JAFGDJ01 > JAFGDJ01. The sequence goes on from JAFGDJ010000239.1 coordinate 3,792, forward strand.
AAAGAAGCGATAAAGAGCCGGCCCAAAAACATACCGCCGGCTCAACGGCATTGTTGCTTTCACGGTTATGGGCGTCAAACCGACAGGAGAAATCTGTTCCAACACCTACTATCTGTAGTCTAACATTCAAGTAGTATCCGGGATCCGGGATCAGCAGTCTCATATGCAGATCATCGATACAGATACCGGATACTCATTCTACCACGGCGGGACACGGCGGGAGCACGACAAAGATTCTAGTACCATCCTCCTGCAGATTTACTCTAGGGCAAACCCGGGGCTGTTCAGTTTTGAGCTTGCGCTCAAAGATGATTCTTCCTAGGATTCAGTTCCTCAATAGGGTGAACAGGATTCCATCGGGTCGGGTTTCCCCGAGGCCTGCCAGAGGGCTCGCGTAACGCAAGTCTTGAATACGTGGGTTGTCCCGGTCGCTCCGGAGACGGCGTCGACGTCGATGGACTGCCGCTCGATTACCTGCTCAGGCAAACCTTCCTTTATTTCCCCTTGGCGGTGTTCCTTGCGAACATCGGGCGCCCACAGAGTGACTTTCAGGATCTTAACGTCGGTAATGACGCCGTTTGCGACAGTGACCTTTACCTTGCCCCTGTCGATGAACGAACCCGACAGTATGCCGACATATTCGCCATCCGAGAGATCGCCGAATTCCTCCATTTCCGGGAAATAATAGGGTATGTGCCCTTCCTGATACACAAGCTCCGACATCGATTCAGGCGGAATGGTGCCGGTCAATTCCGGCTGCTTGTTGATGAGGCAGGAAGACAACAACATCATCTCCACGACCGCAAGTGTAACATACACCATTCTGATTTTCATGTTCATATTCAACTCCTTGAATTAAAATTATCCGTACGATTTCCATGGTATTCCCTTTTTTCCGCGGGCTGCCCGAAATAACCAATACCGTTTTCATCTTTTTTCCTCACTTATTATTTGAGCTGTCCCTTACCGAAGAGATAACCGACGATGCTCCACAGGAACACCGCGATGCCTGCGTAATACACCAGTACGGGAACGCCTTCTGAATCTATGGAA
>JAFGDJ010000240.1 GCA_016932135.1 Spirochaetales bacterium
ACGGCCAGGCTTTCGATGTTGAAGCCCCGGCGGGAAAAGAGACCGGAAATTCTGGTCATCACCCCGGGAACATCGTCACAGAGTATGGAAATGGTATGTTTCATGAAAGGCTCCTTATTCAACATAGTGTAAGAGACTATCGCCGGTGACCATGGGATACGTATGGTCCTGTTTTTCAAGAATACAGTCGATGATGGTGGGAACCGGGTTTTTCAAACCCTGCTTTACTCCTTCAGCTATTTCTTCCGGGGTTAAAGCGGTAATACCCACGGCTCCCAGGCTTTCCGCCAGGCCTGCGAAGTTGACCCTCCCCGGGAAAGAGCTTTCCGCCCGCCGGCCGCCGTAGAAGGTATCCTGCAGCTGCCGGATCATCCCCAGGCCGCTGTCGTTCATTATGAGGACAATCACTGAAATACCGGCGGCCGCGGCGGCGGCAATCTCCTGGCAGCACATGAGAAAGGAACCGTCCCCGGTGATCAGGATCACCGGCATGTCCGGTCTGCCCGTCTTTGCCCCCAGGGAAGCCGGGAGTCCGAAGCCCATGGTCCCCAGGCCGCCGGAAGTGATGAAAGACTTAGGGATATCGGTGTCCCAGTAATGGGCGGCAAAAATCTGGTGTCTTCCCACGTCGGTTACTAAGATAGCCGGGTCTACCATTTCCCGTACCTGCCGGAGAATACCGGGAATTGAAAAGGGTTCCGGCACCCTGAGGGGGTGCTGATTTTTGGCCGTATGTAAAGCCGAAAGCCAGGCTTTTCGTTTCGTCGGTTTTACCTGGGCTGCCATGGCTGTGAGAATATTATTCACGTCTCCCACAATAGGCAGAAAGGCTGGAACGTTCTTGCTGATTTCCGCCGGGTCGATATCCAGGTGGATCATCGAGGCCTGGGGCGCGAAATTCTTTAAATTGCCGGTGGACCGGTCTCCGAAACGCACCCCTGCGGCAATAATCACATCAGCTTCCATAAGAGCTCGATTTGCTGCCACCCGGCCGTGATAACCGATCATGCCTAAATAATCACCCTGGGTATTGGGAAAAGCCGCTTTACCCATCAGGGTGGATACTACAGGCAGGTCGGAGCGCTCCGCCAGATCGCGAAGAGATGTTTCGGCTCCGGAGGAACAGCAACCGCCGCCGACCAGAAGCACAGGCCGTTCAGCCTTCTCTAAAAGCTGCAGTGCTTTCTTTATCTGGCCCGGGTGGCCGTCGATGGTGGGGTTGTATCCTTCCAGGTCGGGGTAGCGTATATCGGCGGAAGAAAAACTCTCGGTTTGAACATCCTTCGGAATATCCACCAGAACAGGTCCCTTTCTTCCCGTGGAGGAAAGGTAAAAGGCTTCCTTGATGATATGGGGAAGATCCCGGGGGTTCTGCACCAGGTAATTGTGTTTCGTGATAGGCACAGTGATACCGGTAATATCCACTTCCTGAAAGGCGTCATTTCCGATCATGGGGCGTGGGACCTGGCCGGTGATGGCTACAACCGAGGAAGAATCCATGTAGGCCGTGGCTATGCCGGTTACCAGGTTGGTCGCCCCGGGACCGCTGGTAGCCATGCATACCCCTGTTTTCCCGGTGGCCCGGCAGTAGCCGTCGGCCATATGTGCGGCGCCCTGTTCATGCCTGGACAGGACAAAACGCAGGGTCGATGATTGTATCTCATCATGAATGGGCAATGTGGCCCCGCCGGGATACCCGAAGACCACCGAAACGCCGGCTTCCTGAAGCTCTTTTACCAGGGCCTTCGCCCCGGTTGTTTTTCCCTTTTTCAATAGTTACCTCCAAAAAAAAAGCCTGCCGTGCGGCAGGCTTTGATTCCTTATGTCTAAGGACATCTTACATCCCCACCGCCTTGTGCAAACCGAGAAGAACTACTACTAGAACGACGAGAAGGGAAAGGCGGTTACTGGTAAGATTGTTCCTGGTCAGATATCCCGAAATCATGAAGGGGATTCTATCATTACTTTCCTTCGGCGGTCAAGCTTTTTTTATCGACTGCTGAAAGCGCTTCCAGGGATCAAGGGTTTTCCCCGCATAGGGGCAGCCGGGAGCGTGAGGTTTTCCGGGATTGTAGAAACCCTGCAGGGTGTCGCCTTTATACACCGTTTCCAGCCCCATCTTCTGCAGTTTGATCAGCAGAACTTCTCGCCTTTCCCGGGAATTCCAGCAGGCGGGACACACGGCTACAGTAGTGGGATCCTTGGTATCCGTGTACCGTACCCGAATCATCGCTCTTCCCGCGGAAACGGCTTTCCTTCGTATTTCAGACATCCTTAAAGTATAGACCCTCACCTAAAATAAGAAAAGACAGGTTTGACGTGTAGCGGGAAGGCTCGGTTTATAAAACCTCCATGAAACGCTGTTACTTTAGACGGCGAGACAAAATCAATACACGAAGAGATCAACAAACTCCTGGCTCATTACCTGGACCAATCCCCGGTCGGTGAGTTTCAGTTCGGGGATTACCGGAAGCTGGATAAAGTGAAGAAGCATCAGGATATCCTTCTTGGATCCCAGGGTTCTAATAGCGTTCTTCAGATCTTCCAGTTCATGTACCACCTGAGGCAGCGGACCGGAAGACATAAGCCCTCCGATGGGAAGGGGAAGCTCCGCGATAATTTTACCCTCGTCGACACAGACAATACCACCATTTAAATCTTTCACCCGCATCACCGCCCGATACATATCCTCGTCCTTCATTCCCATGACGCAGAGATTATGGGAATCGTGTCCGATAGTAGTTGCGATGGCGCCGCGAAGAATACCAAAACCGGTAGCAAAGCCGACGGACATGCCGGAACCGGTGTGTCGCTCCAGCACGGCTACCTTGGCTACATCGTTTTCCGGGTCTGCCGAAACGTACCCGTTTTCTATCTTTGCCGGACGAACCAGGGAATCGGTAAAAAGGTCTCCCTCCCGCATACCGATGACCCGGAGGGTGGAGCTTTCAGCCTTCACCCGCAGAGATGCCGGTGAAAAAGGGGGTAGAACTATCCGGCCCAGGGTGTCCTGAGTCTGGGTAAAAACGCCGTTCACGGGATCGGTCATTTCTCCCTTCTGAGCGACTACCTTGGAGTCTTTTATTACCTGGGTAATCCTGACTTTTTCCAGATCATCGAGAATCACCAGATCCGCTTTGTAACCGGGAGCGATAGCGCCCATACTGCGAAGGTTATAATGCCTGGCAGTGTTAATGGTGGCCATACGGATGGCGGCCACCGGATCTACTCCCGAGGCAATAGACTTTCTCACCAGATAATCGATGTGTCCTTCCCGGACGATGTCCGTCGGCTCACGATCATCGGTGCAAAAGGAAAAAAAGGAGTGATTTCTGAGAGTAACGCCTCCGATGAGGGCTGAAAGGTTCTTGGCTGCCGTACCTTCACGAATGAGAACCTGCATGCCCCGGGAGACTTTTTCCAAAGCTTCGTCTTCAGCGGTGCTCTCATGGTCGGAACGAATAAACGCGCTGATATAGGCGTTCAACTCTTTTCCTCGAAGGCCGGGGGCGTGACCGTCGATTTTCTTGTATTCATGCCGGAGAATTTCTATTTTCGTGATCAACTCCCTGTCCCGGGAGAGTACTCCGGGGAAATTCATTACTTCTCCCAGGGCAATGATCCTGCGGGGATATTTATCCACATAGCTTACCATGTCTTCCGGTCCCAGGCGGGCTCCGGAGGTTTCCATTTCCGTAGCCGGGACGGCAGAAGGGAGGGCAATATAGACATTCAAGGGGATTCCCTCGGTGGATTGAATCATGTAATCAAGCCCCGCGAGGCCCAGCACGTTGGTAATCTCATGGGGATCGGCGATCACCGTAGTCGTTCCCCGTGGCAGCACCGCCCGGGCGAATTCCCGGGGGGAAACCATGGAACTTTCTATATGGATATGAGCGTCGATGAACCCCGGCGCCACATAGTGACCTTGCAGGTCGATTACCCGGGAGGCCTCGGTATAGTCCCCGATACCGGCGATCCTTTTACGAAAAAGGGCGATGTTTCCTTCTTCGATTTCACCGGTAAAAACATTTACAATTCGAGCGTTGGTAAGCAGGAGATCCGCGGGCTTCTCACCCAGTGCCACCGGTACGATATCGCGTATTTTCATCCAACCCTCCCTTTACGTCATATCCTTCCAGCGCTTCAAAGATGAAAGGATATGGTATGTTGTATCCCGCTGCGGGTATCGATTTCCCAGGTGCCGCCTAAATCCGATTCCACCAGCACTTTCACCAATTGTCCGCCGAATCCCTGCCGGTCAAAGAGCTTTTCTTTCCCGTAAAAACCACAGCCGTTGTCTTTCAGGCATAACTCCAACCGATTCTTTTCCGCTTCTTTTATATCCAACGTAATATGCAACGATTCTTCAGCCTTCAGGGAAGCATATTTATACGCGTTGGTAACGAGTTCGGTAATAATAAGACCCAGGTCGATAGTTTTTTCCAAAGGAACTTCCAAGGGTGCGCACGTAAGGCTGTAATCCATTTGACGAAAATCGTCGGAATACTCGGAGCGAAGATGATGCAATAGATCCTGCAAATAACTCGAGAGTTGTATGCCTGAAAGATTATCCGACCGGTAAAGGTGATTATGCACCGAGGCCATGGACATCACCCGGTTCTTGCTATCCGTCAGGGCAGAGATGACCTCCGTGTTCTCCGTGCCTTGAATCTGCATGTTTAAAAGGCTATAGACAATCTGCAGGTTGTTTTTTACCCGGTGATGAACTTCCCGTAAGAGAAAATCCTTCTCCTTTAAACTTTTCTCCAACTTTCTGGTTATGTGAATCCGCTGCAAATAGGATGAAGCCGTGGTTCGAAAAACGTCCATCACCATAAAATCATCTTCCTTCAGCATGGTCCTTCTGTTTTGTGTGGAAAGAAACAGAAGAAACAGACGATGGTGAATAGTGGCCAAAGGGATGATCAAAAAGGATAGGCCCGCGGGAGTATTCCAAGGCAGCTTGTAAAGGGTTTCCAAATATGGCGCCGCTTCCTGGTTTTCCGTCCACAGGGGATTTGATATACCTGTCATAAGATCCCGATCTGATTCCGTTAAGCCCACATCACCGGCGGTAATGAGATGGCCGGCAGGGTCCAGGGAAAAAAAACTGCTCCTGTATGGGGTAGGCAGCTCCAGTTGTAAGAGAAAACTCCCGGGAGATGAAAAAAGGGATTTGCCTGTAACAAGGATCTCCTGAACAGCCTCCTCAAACGAAGCATACAGCAGGGCTTTTTTTTCAAAGGTATTCAGAAGTAAGATTCTGCTTTTCCCGGAAAGAGAGTTCAGGGGATAGAAGTGCGAGCTTCCCAACCGGCGCAGAAGCGATGCAGCGAGAAGACAGACAAGAAAAGCAAAAAGCGAAGGAAGTATGGTTTCTCCGCGGATAGTTTTATAGAAAAGCAGTTGGAAGGCCAAAAACGATAAGGCAAAAAGGGTAAAGCCTCCCAGCATGAAAATGATCATTTTGGTAACAACGGCCATGAAGCGCCTTATTTTGAGAACATGGTATGAAAATACAACATAGATAAGCAAGTACGCGCTGATAAGCTGTAAAAGTATATCCAACGAGTATTGTTGCGCCGGCGTGGCATTGGTCAGGACCGCCATGATCATTAGGAGAAAACTGACGATATAAAAACGGAAAAGGGTCTTTCTTAACAGGGAAGAGCAGCGAGATGCGGATAGAATAAGCCGGATGACGGCAGCTATCAAAAGAATGAAGGGGAGAATAGACGATAACACAATGAAGATGTTGACTTGCGGAATAAGAAAGCCCAGGGAACCTTTGGTGAGAGAAAAAGCCTTTTCGTAAAAAAGAAGGATAAAAACCGGGGCGAAAAGGCTGCTGAATAAAGCCAGGAAGAAAGAGAGGGTATGTTTCTTCTCCGATATCAATGAGGCGCTGAAGGGTAGGGAAAAGGAAAAGGCCAGGCTGTGGCCCAGGACCGCCAGAAAGTAAAGCAGCGTAACTGTAGGAATGGAATCCGCCAGGTGAACGATAAAAGCTGCTATCTGCCAAATCAAGAGCCCAATGGAGTAAACGGTGAGGTAGCGGAGTTGCCGTTTCTTGCCATACAACAAAAGAAAACCGGTGAGGAATGCATACATGAGAAGGGCTAAACCTGTTAAAATAGCAGACATCAGTATCATTGATAATAATCCGGTTAGGTTATAACATAACATAGATTTCTGGAAAAGCGGAGGAAAGAATTACGAAAAAAGAAAATGCTAAAACCGTCTCCCTCAAAGCGGTTCTGTTGACCGCTTCGGATGTGGAACTGTTGTTAAAAAAAGCAAAGCTGCGGCGCAATGAACTTCGGACTAACCTGTTGCTTTTCTTGATGAATCAAGCTAAACCTTTGTCCCACAGTGAGATCTTAGATCATAACCTCTTTAAGAACCTGGACCGGGTAACGATCTATCGAACCTTAACAAAATTTCAGGAAGCGAAACTCCTTCATGTCATAGAAGGAATTGACGGTATCAGGCGTTACTGCGCCCATGACCCGGGTCAGCTGGGCTGTCCCGGCAACCATCCCCATTTCTTTTGTGAAGGCTGTCTTACCATGACCTGTCTTACCGATCAGAGGATGCCTCGTGTCGACGTGGAAGAAGGTGCCCTGGTTCGGGGGAAGCAGCTGGTAGTGTACGGCTTGTGTCCTGATTGTGCAAAAAAAAGCCCCATCGGAAAAATCCGACAAGGCTCCTAACCTAAGATGAAAAGCAATTGATGCTCTCCCCCGGCTGGACTCGAACCAACGACATGGTGGTTAACAGCCACCCGCTCTACCAACTGAGCTACAGGGGATCGTTTCAGAACAAATGAAAAGTATAAAAAAAACACGAAAATGTCAAGATGGGGTGTTGAAACCCGGGGTTCCTTCAATGTATCGGGATTTCATTTCGGAAAAAAATTACGCAAACATGCCGTAAATTTCCTCACCGCAAGAGGAACAACCCCCCTTCTTTAAACCTGTCACCCGGGTATAATACCCTCGACGGCTGATGAGTTCGGCACCGCAGGCAGGGCAACGGGTGTCCGACCCCCCCGGGATATTTCCCGGGTAGACATAATCAAGAAATTCCGAGGAAAGCTCGGCGAGATGAAAGATCGTCTCCGCCTTGGTTGCCTGAAGGGTGTATTTGTAGGTCGGATAGTAGGCGGACAGATGGTAAGGGATACCCCTGTTCACGGAAGATAAAAACCGGGCCAGGGATGAAATTTCATCGTCGCTATCGTTCTTTCCAGGGATCACCAGGGTCGTTACTTCAAGATGAATTGATTCCGCCGCGGTTTCAATGAATCGCATCACCGGTTTCAGGGAGCCTCCGAGTTCATCGCGGTAAAAAGAATCTGAAAAAGACTTTAAATCCACATTAGCGGCGTCTATATATGGAAGCAGTTCTTTGAGGGGCTTTTGGTTGAGATAGCCGTTGGTAACCAGGACGTTTCTTAACCCCTTTTCTCTGGCTATCCTGGCAGTATCGAGAACGTACTCAAAATGAACTAAGGGCTCCGAGTAGGTGTAGGCGATACCGAAGGATTTATGCTGCAAGGCCAAGTCGACACACTCCGCAGGAAGAACCGTGCGAACGTTCTTCCTGATTTCCTGGCTGATGGTATAATTCTGGCAAAAGGGGCAATGAAAATTACAGCCGTAAAATCCCACCGAGAAGATCGCATTCCCCGGGAAAAAATGGTAAAGGGGCTTTTTTTCAATAGGGTCTACAGCCAGCGCGGATAATTTCCCGTATAAGGGAAGAGAAAGAGAGCCTCCCTTATTTTCCCGGACCCGGCAGGTTCCCAGATTTCCCGAAGCAATTCTACAGGCATGGGGACAAAGGCCGCAAATCAAGTCTGAATTATGGGAAGCAGAGTAACTCAAGGCCGTTGTTCCATCTCCGACAGGGTTTGATGAAGCAGCTCTGAATCTTTCAAGTATTTGGGAGGATCATCTACCTCGAAGGGCTCATAACGAAGAGCCAGGGCTCCCCGGCGTACCCAGATCTTTGCCATCAGGATGCTTTCTCCTTCCTCCGTGGCCAGACCGGTTTCCTCATCCACCTGCATTATGTCTTCCAGCTTGAATTCATAAAAAAGAGTGTCGTTTGTAAAGGCGTCGACAATTAAAAGGAGTTTCGTTTGGTCGTAGGGGTGTTTTTTGGGAGCACCGATAAAGGAAACACATTCCTTTTCCACCTGGACGCGGGAATTGTATCGGGTGATCATGTTGAGGGGCTGAGTTCCTAAATATTGCTTCACGCTCACTCCGTACCTCCTAAAACCTTATTATCCGACTCTCCTTTTTTTCTGTCAAGAATAAGGTGAGCTATCCAACTATGAAGAGACGGTTTTACGATAGGGTTGAGGAGTTTACCTTATCCGACGGAGGTTCGAAAGCTCAATTCTCTGGAAGCCCGGTCATTCAGGTAATCCACGATAGCCTGTTTATCGGAGGTATTCACACGTAAAAACCGAAAAGCGATATTGCCGGTGTTCCTTACCACATGGACATCGCAGGAAAGTATTTTCTCACCGATTTTCAACGTCGCATTTTCTACATCCGATCCGTTGGCTAGATCTCGGGAAAGGGCAGGGAAGTCGGGGCGGAACTGTAAACCCTCCGGGGTGATATCCAGCACAGCGCCGGTAACCATGTGAAACGTGACGGGATGAGAAAAGACAAATTGTATATTGTCGAAATCTTCGGGATAGTACCGTTTATCCAATCTTATTTCGCGAAAGGCCAGGTACCGGGAAATAATATCTTCGATTACCTGCAGATCCGCCGGATCATCCAATTCTTCCTGGAGAACCCCGTTTACTCCGAGAAAAGTTGCCTTGGCCGCCTCGTCGTAATCGAAAGACTCACCTTTCAAGAGAATAAACACGCAGGCTTCCTTGGTTTTATATTCCCGGAGAAGCCGTAAAAAAGGCTTCCAGTGTCGAGGAAAATCCTCCGCGCTGAAGATCACGATATCCGGTGATATTTCCTCAAGATTGTCCAGAGCTTTAAGAGGATTTCGGTAATTGATAAAGTCGAGCCCATGGGGACGCAGGGTTTTCTCAATATGATCAATAACCGCTTCTTTTTCGGCGACAATTAATGTTTTCATTCGGTTCCCAAGTTTCTCACTTCATAGTTATAGATCATCCAGACCCGACCCTTGCGCTGAAGGTAATAGGTAAACCGTTTAACCTCGGTAAAGCCAGTGTATCGGAATCTCTGAAGCACTTCTACCTGTCCTTCCTGGGGTGTATAGCTGGTTTGAAGGATTTCATACTCATCCGGGATAATAACAATATCATTATCGGTTATCTCGGAAGAAAGCTCCTTTTTATAGTCCGTTACCAACCGAAGACGTTCTTCTTCGGTCATGCGGGCATAGCGGCGTTCTTTCTCGGGGTCCCGGAGCATAAGACTGGTGACATCGAGATAGAGAAAAAACTTCTCCCACTGGCTTTTCTGCCGAGCCGTGAGCATATAGTCCACCACTTCGTCGGGGGGTAAGGGGTTTTTTTGGAGAATCTCCCCAGTCTGTTCATCCAGGGCCGCTTCAATGGCAGGGGCGCCGATGTCAGGACGGATGGTCAGTTGCAGGGGATTGGAAACCAGGAATTCTCCACCGGCAGAGGTTGTAAGATCCGGATAAAAATGCGCCCTCACCACAAAGGCTCCGGTATTTTCAAGATCAATAAAATTGGACAGTTCTTCGATGAAAGAGTACTGTTCTCCCGGTTCCAGGACTATTTCCCGAACGAAAACCGGTTGATTGGTGTTCCGCTGTATGATACATTCCCTGGAGTAAGGAAGCCTGGAATTAGTGAGACTCCGTACGTCGAAATCCAGGTTAAATACCCGGGAATCAGCAACACGGAATCGGAAGGTATGAGGAGAATCGTTATTCAGTTCCGCACGAATAAAAACAGGACTGCCGGTGTAATAGATGGTTTTATCATAGAAGCGGATGGAGAAATCCACACCCGAGGGGACATCTCCCCAAACATGACATGCCAAAAGGATTAAAAGAATCGGAAAAAATTTTTTCACGTTTTCACTCCCCATCTTCTTGTTTAATCTTCGGAATAATACATGATAACCTTATTCATTAATACCATCGAAAAAGCCTTAGCCTCCTACAAACCGCACCGGGAAATGCTTCGACGCCTCCGTTACGGGGAATTCCCCATCGACCTTCACGGTCCCGGAGGTTTTTACCTGGCCCTTATTATAAAGGATCTGGCGGGAAGAGCAAAGGGTGTGTATACCGTGGTAACCCCCACGGAGCAGGAAGCCGAACTGCTGGTCCGGGACCTGGCCCTCCTGGGAGTAAAGGCAGGCCTCTTTCCCTGGCATCACGTCCTGCCTTACCGGGGTGGGCATATGCCTGCCCAGATTGCCGGACAGCGCTGCAGAATAATGACCGCCATACTGGAGGGTACCCTGGAGGTCTGTGTTACTTCGATTCGCGCGTTGTTGAATCCGCTGCCGCCGCCGGATTTTTTTCGTTCCAGGATGCTGCGTCTGAAAACCGGCGACAACCTGGACCCCCAGAAAGTAGGCGGATTTCTATCGGAAAACGGTTATCTCCGAGTGCCCCGGGTCAGCCTGCCGGGCGAGTTCGCTTTGCGCGGTGAGGTGTGCGATCTTTTTATGCCCGGCGATGATGACGCAGTGCGGGTTGTTTTTGAATACGAACGGATCGAAGGAATTCGCCGGTTCGACCCCTTGAGCCAGGTTTCCACCGAGTCGGAACTAAAGATCGTCTTACGGCCGGCCCGGGAGGTGGTGTGGACCAGGGAAACCCTGGCGGCCGGACATACCCTGGGGAGAGAGAGAAGCCGGGAACTGGAGGAACGGGGATCCATTCCGGATGAACACCTGTTCTTTCCCGGCGCCTTTTCACAGGCCGGCAGTATCATGGATTACCAGGGAGATGAAGGAAGCCTTATCTTATGCGGCTACGAACGCTTTCCTTCAGTGGAAGATTCCATCCGACGGGAATATTTCCGTCTTTATGCCGACGCCGGCGGTGTGTCTTCCGGTTACCCGGGGATCGGACATATTTTATTGCGCCTTCAAGATCTATGGGACAGCAAATCCAGGATAATCTACGTGCACAGTTTGAAGACCACGGATAATCCTTCAAAAATAATTCACTACAACAGTGAAGAAGGCCGGTCTTTTTTCGGCAACATCACCTTTTTCCAGGAAGAAATTTCCGCGGTAGCCTCGGCGGGGTACGACATCTACGTATTTACCGAAAGCGAGCAGCAGGGTTTCCGGATTGAACATCTCCTCAAAGATCTCAAATTAACCATTATTCCGGCGGATATTTCCGGAGGATTCAGCCTGCCCGATCTGAAAATCCTGGTGGTGCATCAAAGGGAAATCTTCGGACGAAAGAAAAGGAGACCCGAGTCGGTAAAAAAAGCGAAAACCGCGGTTATCGACACCTTCGTGGAGCTGTCGCCGGGGGATTACATCGTTCATGTAAACTACGGTATCGGCCGATATCTGGGGATCGAACGAATCACCTCTTTGAACACCGAGCGGGACTACATCAAACTGCTTTACGGTGGAGAGGAAAACGTCTTTATTCCCATTGAACAGGTAAATCTGATACAGCGTTACATTGGGAATGAAGGCTCATCGCCGCGCCTGGATATCCTCGGAGGAAAAAGCTGGGCAAATCGAAAAGAACGGGTAAAAAAGTCGGTGGAAGACCTGGCAGACCGGCTGATTCGTCTCTATTCCCTGAGGAAGGAGAGTACCGGTTATGCCTTTCCTGAGGACACGGACTGGCAGATCGAATTTGAAGCCGCCTTTCCCTACGAGGAAACGGAGGACCAGCTTCGCAGTATCGAAGAGGTAAAGCGTGATATGGAGGCCCCCGTTCCCATGGACCGGCTCATCTGCGGTGACGTGGGATACGGAAAAACTGAAGTGGCCATGCGGGCGGTCTTTAAGGCCGTTACCGGGGGGAAACAGGCCGCCGTGCTGGCCCCCACTACTATCCTGGCGGAACAGCATCTGGAAAACTTCAGGAACCGTTTTACAGGCTATCCGGTGAGGGTTGAGATGCTTTCCCGCTTTGTCTTACCCCGGGAACAGAAGACTGTTATCAGAGATCTCGAAAACGGTCAGGTGGACTTGATTATCGGCACCCACAGAATCCTTCAGAAAGATGTCCGGTTTAAAAATTTAGGACTCCTGATCATCGACGAAGAACAGCGGTTCGGAGTGAAGGACAAAGAAAGGCTGAAGGAGTTGAAGACCAATGTGGATTGTCTTACCCTTTCAGCCACACCGATCCCCAGAACCCTGCACATGTCCCTGCTGAATATCCGGGACATGTCCCTTATTACAACACCGCCCAGTAATCGAAGACCGATAGAAACCCATATCGGTGAATTCGATGAGCAGGTTATCCGGAACGCCATTTTAAAGGAAGCCGGCAGGGGGGGGCAGATCTACTACCTGCATAACCGTATTGAAACCCTGGACAGAATTGCCGTTTTCCTTAAAACCCTGGTACCCGAGGTTCTGGTGGAAACGGCCCATGGGAAAATGTCTTCCGTGGAAATTGAAGATGTGATGCACCGCTTTATTCACGGGGCTTTCCAGGTTTTAGTGTCCACCACCATTATCGAAAACGGCATAGACATTCCCAATGTCAATACCATTATCATCGACCGGGCGGATATGTACGGCATTTCGCAACTGTATCAGCTTCGGGGCAGGGTAGGAAGGAGCGACCGGGCCGCCCGGGCGTATCTTTTCTATCCTGAGCAGCGAGCTCTTTCCGAGCTGGCCATGAAGCGGCTGGAGATTATATCGGATTATACCGAGCTGGGTTCGGGCTTCAAAATCGCCCTGAAAGACCTGGAAATCCGCGGCGCCGGAAATCTCCTGGGACGGCAACAGCACGGTGATATCCTATCGGTGGGTTTCGACATGTACGTCCGGCTGCTGGAACAAGCCGTCCGGGAGCGGAAGGAAACCGACGCCGAACCGCCCTTTGAAGTCTTTCTTGACCTGGATTATTCGGGTTATATCCCCGATTCCTATATTCGGGAATCCACCGAAAAGATGGATGTGTATAAAAAGATCGCTTCCGTGGAAACGGAAGAAGAGCTTTCCGCCCTTTCCTGGGAAATAGAAGACCGCTTCGGCCCTCTGCCCGAGGAGGTGCAAAGCTTACTGTCTTTGGCGGAAATCAGAATAATCTGCACAGGTTTACACATTGCCTCGATGAGAGAATCCCGAGGGGTGGTTTACGCGGAGTTTGCCCGGGTCTCAGCCTTATCACCGGACAAGGTTGTCCGCCTGATCCAGGAAAGCGCCGGCAGGGTAAGACTGGATATGAAGAAACCGAATATATTGATGATAGAAACCGGGTCTATCGGTTTAACGGAAAAATCGGAATTCTTGCGAGAACGGTTATCCCGGCTGAAGTGATGTGAGGAAAGAACGTGGAAGAGCAGCATAAGCGAAAGGTTCGGAGTTACGTCCTGAG
>JAFGDJ010000241.1 GCA_016932135.1 Spirochaetales bacterium
AGGGCATCGAGGGGATCGATCCGGACATTCTCTCGGCCAAACTCATATCCTTTGTGGAGGGGCTGAATATCCTCCAGGCGGTGTACGGCATGACCGGGCCTTTCAAAGCCGCCATACAGGACCTGAAGGATGATTTCCTCTCTTCCATGGATAATCTGAAATCTCAATAAATCCCCGGGAAGAGTTTTCTAGACTTTTTTCAGCCGCTCCCTCATATGATAAGCCTTAACTCCGTGTTCTACCGCCTGGACCTCCGCGGCAATGGACACGGCAATTTCCGCCGCCGAATCACCCCCTAAGTCCAAGCCTACCGGGGAATAGACAAAATCGGGTATCGAAAGACCGGTTTCCCCTATTTTTTGTAAGGTTACCTTCACCTTCCTGGCGGAACCGATGAGTCCCACGTATCGAAAGGGCTTTTTAGTTGCCAGGACCTGATGTAAGACGGTATAGTCGAATTCATGGCCGTGGGTGGCGATAAAACAATACTCTGACCTTAGAAGGATGTCCCGAACCGGTGATATGTCTTGATAATCTACAAGATAACCGTGGACTCCCGGCAAAGCTGATAGTTCCTCCAGGGCTTCAGGACGGTTGTCATACACATGTACGTCATAGCCTAAAAGGTGGAGGACCTGGCTCAAGGCCCGGCCTACGTGGCCGCCGCCGAAGAGGGTAAAAACCCTCGCTCCGGCAAGGTACTCGAAGAAGAGATCGGTTCTCCCCCCGCATTCCATGTCGATGGTGGTAAGATCCACCGACCGGGCTTTTGATTCTCCCCTACGGAGGCATTCCCTGGCTTCCTCGATGGCCAGGTTTTCGATGGCCCCGCCGCCCACGGTTCCGCTGATGCGACCGTCTTCGGTCACCAGGAGTTTAAAACCGGTCTTCCCAGGACTGCCGCCGGAAACGCCGGTGATGGTAACCACAACCAGCGAGCTGCCTTGTTCTCTGATTTCGCTAATTTCCTTGAAAATATCCATGTCCGGTATACTAGGATATAATTTCTTCTTTCGCAAGTATTAATTATGGGAAAAGGGTTCCAATTATCAATAAATGAAACACAGTTGCAAGAACATATTGACTGTTTCGTCTCCGCCGCATACGATGGTTCATCATATTGTAAAGAAGAAAAGGAGCGTGCTTATGCGGCGACGGGTCGGTACTTTTTTGTTTACTTTGTTATGCTCAGTCGTGGTGACCGGGTTTCTTGCTGCCGGGGGGCAGGAGGAACAGGCTACGGAATTGTCGGTAGTGGATGCTCAGGGGAGAACGGTTACCCTGCCGGTAATGCCGGAACGAATTGTGGTGGCCGGCCGGGGGGCTATTCCTTTAGTGGACGCGGCGTATCTGTTCCCCGAGGCTAAGGAACATCTCTTTTCCATGGTTCTCTGTGACCAGGGTATGGGGACCTTCGCCGCCGCCCTGGACCCGGATTTTATAGGGGAAAATATCTTTGATGAGACCATCGGGCCGGAGGATGTAGTGGCGCAAAGGCCCGACTGCGTCCTTATGAAATCCTATATGGCCGAAACCCTGGGGAATCCTCTGGAACAGCTGGGAATTCCGGTGGTGTACCTCGATTTGGAGAGCCCCGAGCAGTTTTCCCGTGATGTGAGAATTCTGGGAAAGCTCTTCGGTAATCCCGGCCGAGCTGAGGAAGTCCTCACCTGGTATGAAGATGAAACCGCCGCCCTGGCCGATGCTCTTTCCGGCCCTTCCGCGGGAGAGGACCCCCGGGTGCTGTTTTTATACCGTTCCGCCAAGGGCGGCACGGTTTCTTTCAATGTTCCTCCTGCCGGTTGGCTGCAGGGGCAGCTTGTCCTCAAGGCCGGCGGTGAGCCGGTCTGGACCGCCGAGATGGTCGGCCAAGGCTGGATGAAGGTAGGCCTTGAGCAGATTGCCCGCTGGGACCCGGAGGTTATCTTCCTCACCGACTATTTCAACCCCCTGGAGGAAGTGAAGGCGGACCTGCTCTCTGATCTCGCATGGAAGGAATTCCGCTCTGTCAGGGAAGGGCGGCTCTATGCCTTTCCTTCCGATTTTTACGTGTGGGATCAGCCGGATACCCGCTGGCTCCTGGCACTGAAGTGGATGGCTTCGAAGCTTCACCCCGAAGTTGCCCCGGTTTTCGACCCGGAAGCTGAAGTGCCCGACTTTTTTGAAACCCTCTACGGTATGGACGGGGATAGTATCGAAGGAGAGGTCATGAGCCGCCTGAAAGGGGATTTTTAAGACCGATGAAACAATTCCGGGGACCTTCCTTCACCGGCGCTCTGACAGGACTGTCGGCACTGCTTTTGCTGCTCATGGTTCTTTCAGTGCTTTTAGGAAGGTATCCCCAAACAGGGTTTACACCCCTGCGCTCTCTCCTGGAAGATGCCCTGGCTCTCAGGCTGGTCCTCACCCTGCGGCTTCCCAGGGTCTTGACAGCAGTGCTTCTGGGGGCCGCCCTGGCCTCGGCGGGAAACGCTTTCCAGATGATCTTCGGTAATCCCATGGTGGAACCGGGCTTCCTGGGGGTTTCCCAGGGGGCTGCTTTCGGTGCAGGGTTTTGTATTGTCTTTATTACCGGCGCTCTCTGGGCTGTGCAACTCAGCGCTGCGTTGTTTGCTATTCTGGGGTTGGGTTTCTCTTACTATCTGGCCAGGAAAATACGTTTCGGCGGCTGGGTTCTCCGGCTCATTCTCGCCGGAATAGCGGTATCGGCGGTCTTCAGTGCCGGCATCGGTATCATTAAATTCGCCGCCGATCCTATGACGCAGCTGCCGGAAATAACCTTCTGGCTGTTAGGCGGGCTTCACAGTGTGCAATGGCGCGATGTCTATTACGCCGCCCCCATCGTTGTCGCCGCCTGTACAATTCTGGTCCTTTTGCGCTGGCGGATCAATGTTCTTTCCTTAAGCGAGGAAACAGCCTACTCCCTGGGAACCAGACCCGGAACGGAGCGCTTCCTTGTCCTTACCATCGCCGCAGTCGCTACAGCCGCCGTGGTTTCCGTGGCCGGCATCATCAGCTGGGTGGGGCTGATTGTTCCTCATCTGACCCGGCGGTTGTTCAGGGCCGACGGCCGGTACTCCGTACCGGCCTCCATGGTGCTGGGAGGGATCTTTACCCTGATCTGCGACGACGCAGCCCGGCTGCTGTTCCCCGGGGAACTTCCCTTGGGAGTAATCACTTCTCTTTTAGGGGCGGTCCTGTTCATCGTTGTTTTAGCCTTGAAACAGGTAAGGGTAAAGGCATGAAAATGGTCTGTTACACCCTGAAGGGTGTTTCCTACGCCTACCATACTCACCAGGAAATAATTCGAAATCTATCTATCCATGTGCCGGAGGGGAAGGTGACGGCTATCCTGGGGCCCAACGGGATAGGAAAAACGACCTTTCTCCATATCGCCTTAGGCTGGCTCAAGCCCCTGGAAGGGGAGGTTACGCTTCACGGTACATCTTTAGGCAGGTACAGCCGGAGGGATCTGGGAAAGGCGGTCAGCCTGGTTCCTCAGAACGAGCATATCTCCTTTGATTACTCTGTCTTAGAATATGTACTTCTTGGCCGTACTCCCTATCTCAGACCCCTGGCCCTTCCGGGGGATGAGGACGTGGCAGTTGCCCGGGAAGCCCTGGAAACCGCGGGAATCGCGCACCTGGAACACAAACCGGTGCATGAATTATCGGGCGGAGAAGCCCAGATGATGCTCCTGGCCCGGTCCCTGGCCCAGCAGCCCCGGGTAATCCTGATGGACGAACCCACCAGTCACCTGGACCTGGCGAATAAAGGAAAGGTTTTTGACCTGGTACGCTCTCTTTCTTTCCGGGGCGTCTCCGTGCTTCTTACCAGTCATGAACCCGACGAGGCTTTCGCGGTGTCCGATTTTACAATCCTCATCGGGAAGGGGGGCTTGGTTATGGCGGGAGATACACCGGAGGTGATGTCGGCGGAGAATCTGCAGAGGATCTACGGTGTCCCCATCCGGGTGGAAAAGGTGAACGGGCATACCCACTTTATCTGGTATCAGTGTAAGGGGTGATATCAATCCAGATACCAGATACCAGATACTGTTCTACCAATAACCGAGCTGTGACAGGATAATCGCCGAGGCGGCGACGACCGCTGTTTCACTCCGGAGTACTCTGGGTCCTAAAGACGCCAGGGTGAAGTCGGAGGCTCTCAACAGGTCTCGCTCGGCGGCGGACCAGCCGCGTTCGGACCCCACGGCCAGGGCGACCGGCGGACAGGATTTCACACCCGCTAAAGGACAAAGGGCTTCGTAGTTGTCCAGGGCGAAACCTGAGGTTTTATCGGGTAAGGCCTCCAAAGCATCACGAAGGTTTTCAAAGAGCCGGAGTTCCGGTAAGCGAGAGGTAAAGCCCTGGGCGGCTCCCTCAAGAAAGAGCCGGCTTACCGTATCCTTTTCCCAGACGCCGCTTTTTATATACGAGGGCTCTCCTTTTTCCGTGGGAAAGATCCAAACCTTTTCCAACCCTAAGGTCGCGGCGTCTTTCAGAATTCTCCGGGCTGCCGGTGGGCGGACCGCTCCCATAAGCAGGTAGAGGGGGAAGATCTCCGGTATTTTCGTCTCCATCTCGGCGTGCCAGGTAATCGTACCGCTCTCAACGGATGTGATTCTGCCCTTTCCCCGGGGACCGTTCACCAGACCCAGATCGAAGGAGTCTCCCGGCTGAAGCTTCAGAACCTTGAGAAGGTGTTCCGCCCGGGGGTCCCGGAAGGGCAGGGATCGACCGATTTCATCGGCGGTAAAAAGAATGATATTCATGGGCTAGGGGGAACTATCCTTTTTTCCTTTCAGGTTTCGGTTAAGTTTCAGCAGTTTCGTCATGCCAAAAATGTAGAAACCGATGAGCAGGATATAGATGATGGTGATAACGATAGAGGCAGTGTCGTTCTCCATCTGTTGCACGGCCCTGGGAAAGACCACTGTTACGGGAATTCCCGTGGCGATAAACAGACCTATTAACCGTTTGTTTCGCTCCAATAGGGACCCGGAATCGGTGTACAAATCGGGACGCCGATCCGCATATTTTTTAAAGAAGACATACCAGCCCGCAACTATGTTCAGAATTTCCCATCCGTCGTCCTCGGTAAGCTGTCGGTATTCAGGCTTCAGGGTATGCAGGTAATCGATACAGTATCTCATGTTTACAGGGGCTGATTCTCTAAAATAAAAGTTAAAACCCAGCAGCGAGGTGCTTTCCAGAATCCATCCGTCCTTAGCCATGGTTTCAAGCCAGGATTCTATTTTTTCGAAATCCCAGGCGAACCACCACTTAAACACTCTTT
This sequence comes from Spirochaetales bacterium, assembly GCA_016932135.1. Classification (GTDB taxonomy): domain Bacteria; phylum Spirochaetota; class Spirochaetia; order JAFGDJ01; family JAFGDJ01; genus JAFGDJ01. Next base: position 5,299 of record JAFGDJ010000241.1, read on the forward strand.
TC